>DASWKK010000095.1:0-62357 GCA_036396655.1 Acidimicrobiia bacterium | reverse complement strand
ATCGACGGGGAATGCCACCAGGTTGGGCTCTCGCATCGCCTTCCGACGAGTGTCGATGAGCCGTCGATGTGCGATCACGAAGACCCATGACCTGAAGGCAGCCTCATTTCCCTCGAAGCTGTGGATCCCGCGGGCGACCTGGAGGAAAGTCTCGGCGGCAACGTCTTCGGGACTAGGTGCGCGCCGCGACGCCAGGTACCCGGTTACCGCACCGGCTAGGTCCCGGTAGAGCGCCTCCCATGCCCAGTCTGCACCACCTTTCGCCGCGCCCAGGACGTTGTCGAAATTCTGGCCTAAGGGCATGACACCCCTTGGTTTAACTGCATCCTCGGTTTAGTCATCGGGCGAGACCGCCACAAGCTCCGAGGTGAGATAAGAAGGAGCAGGATGGTCATCAGAGTGTTATCGGCAGGCGCGTCATGGTCACTGCAATGATTCGTTGGACCTATCACTTTTCGTACCCAAGCCGGCCCCGCCGGCGATTACACCGATATGAAGTCTTTAGTTCCTGGGGTCACGGCCAATGGGTCGCGTTCGAAGGGGCGTGGCGAGACTGGCGCCAGTCTTGTCGAATTCGCACTTATAGCTCCGTTTCTGATCCTGCTCTTGCTGGGCGTGATCGAGTTCGGCTACCTGTTCGGTGAATTCAACGATGTCCGCCATGGTGCCCGGGAGGGAGCCAGAGCCGCTGCGGTCAACGCAGGCAATAATGCATTTCTCCACGACGTGACTTGTCACGCTATGGACCTGACCACCAATGTCACGGTCAGGTTCACCGATGGCTCGCCGGGAAGCCTCGGCGACACGGCTGCGGTCCAAGTGGTGGCAAGTCCCCAGTCGTTGTCCGGTCTGGCGCTGATCGAGGTGTTCCTGCCGAGCACCCTGGAATCGACCGTGGAGTTCCGCCTCGAGCAAGACTCCGACGACTGGTTCAACGACGCCGGTCCCATCCCATGCTGAGCCGCGATCGTGGCGAGAGAGGAGCGACCGCTCTGCTCATCGCAATATCGCTCTTTGTGCTGTGCGGCTTTGCCGCGCTCGCCATCGATCTCGGCCTCGGATTCAACGAGCGGCGCCAAGACCAGACCGCTGCCGATATCGGAGTCATGGCGGGCACCATCGAGACCCTGGGACCCAACACCAAGATTCGGGACCTGATCCTGGACTTCACCCGCCGCAACGTGATTGCCACCTACTCCGGTGCCGACTGGCAGGCGCGTTGGGAGGGATGCCAGGACCCCGAACGTCTCCACCTCAACGGAGAGGGCTTCAACTTCCAGCCGGCGGCGGTCCCGGCCGGGTGGACCACCCCGAGCGGGAGACTCGACTGCATTTCGTTCGACGCCGGTGGCTACGTGCGGGTCAACCTCCCCCAGTTGGAGTTCGAGACGACCTTCGGGAAATTGATGGGCATGAGCGAGTTGGAGACCAACGCCGATGCCGTGGCGAGAATGGCCAATCGGGGCGGAGGAGGAATTCTTCCGTTCGCTCTCCTGAGCACGACATTCGACGGTCAACACACCTGTCTTCGCGACGGCTCCGGAGGTCACGCCGAAGAGCCCTGCGACGGCCCCGACGCCGGCAACTTCGGGGCCTTGGAGTCGCCTCACTATGGGACCAACCCAGACGGGCCAAGCCGCAATTGCACTGGGAGCCCGAAAAAGGACCTGGTCGCGGTCAACATCGCCTTCGGAATCGACCATCGCATCATCCCCGACCTCGACGGGCTGGCGGCGAACGAAGTGCGTGATTCCTGCGCCAACATGGACAACGGATTGACCCCGGATACCATGAACACATTCACCGGTCTCTCCAGCGGTGTCCCGGAGGGCCTGGCTACCGGGCCGATCCCTGGTGGGATCGCCAATCCTCTCCTTCAGAAGGGAAGCAATCCCAAGCGCAATGTTCACGGGTACCCGTTGGACGACAAGCCGCTCTGGGACTACATCAATCCTTCGCTCAGCGCGTCCACCCCGCCGCCGAAGAACATCCCTGCCAGCTGCCAAGCGCAGACCTTCGATCCGACGGTCGGCACCAATGTCCCCCAGGACTGGGATGGTGACGATGCGGACGATGAGCCCAATTCATGGGAGCATCTCAGTGCCTGTCTCACCGAGTACGTGGCCGGGGGCCATTCAGTACCACTGTTCCTCGACACCCTCGAGGATTCCCCTCGTTTCGGATACGTTCCTCTCTTCCACGAGGACAGTTTCGGGTCAGGAAACGAGTGGCTTCACGTCCAGAAATTCAAGGCGGCATGGATTCAGGCCACCTGGTGGAAGAAGGGCGGAACGGTTACGGTGTTCCATCCCGGCGAACCCGGTTCGTTCACCGGTGGTAATAGGAGCCTGATCCAGCTCTCCGGATTAGTTGTCCCCGACGCCACCCTGCCCTCCGGGTTGCGCGGTAACCCACCTCTCGGTGGTGGGGTCAATCCGTTCGAGCCCGAGCTCTATCGCTGAGACTGGCTCGGCCCGGCAAACAGCTGATCACTCCTTCGCCTCTTTGCTCGGGCGTGTATGGGTTTCGAACCGCGGGTGTTGGGGAATGGTGTCACGCATCGCTACCGATGGACCAGATATCGCCCTCAGACCTTCACCTTCCGGTAACCGATGTGTCGTTGGAGTGGTGAAACATCCGAACGGCTCGTGAAGTCGACCAGACCACAAAGGGGTTCCTCAATGATCGTTGGAGAAAACACGTTGCGCAGGTCGCATCTCCTGATCCTCACGGTGGTCGCCCTGCTGGTAGCCACCTTGGGAGTTGCCGATACAGCCGACGCCACTCACAAATCCGAGCCCAAGGCCGATGTCCAATTGACTCTGCTCCACAACAACGACGGCGAGTCGGCCCTGTTGGAGTCGGTGGTCGAGGGCCAGCCGTTCGGGGGAGTCGCACCGTTTGCGACGCTGGTCCGTCAGCTGCGCAAGGAGGGAGACCGAGGCCGGGACAAGGTATCTCTGCTCGTTTCGTCTGGAGACAATTACCTGGCCAGCGCCCAATTCCAGGCCAGTCTCGACAAAGGCGTGCCTTACTACGACGCAATGGCGATGGACCTGATCGGGTACGACGCGGTTGCGATCGGGAATCACGAATTCGACTTCGGTCCTGAAGTCTTCGCCAACTTCGTTTCGAGCTTCAAGTCCAAGACCCCGTTCCTCAGCGCCAACCTCGATTTCAGCAACGAGCCGGTCTTCGACAGGTTGACCCGCCGTGGGCGTATCGCCGCCAGCGTGATCGTCAAAGAGGAAGGAGAGAGGTTCGGGATTATCGGCGCCACCACCGACTTCCTTCCCATCATCTCCAGCCCGCGCGATGTCATCGTCAACGACGTGCTACCAGCGGTTGAGGCCGAAATCGTGAAGCTGAAGAGCAAAGGTGTCAACAAGATCATCCTGATCTCGCATCTTCAGAGCATTCTCGAGGATCTCGACCTCGCCTCGATGCTCGACGACATCGACATCATGGTCGCCGGCGGTGGTGACGAGCTTCTCGCCAACGAAGGCGACCTGCTGGTCCCCGGCGACCTGGCGGCGGTGTTCGGGCCTTACCCAATCATCGCGACGGACGTCGATGGGACCGAAGTGCCAGTCGTCACCACGAACGGCAGCTATCGCTACGTCGGTCGACTCGTGGTGGGTTTCGACAAGCAGGGCAACGTGATAGAGGTCAGTGACGACAGCGGCCCGGTTCGTGTCACCACCGGAGACTTTGACGATGCGGTCAAGGCCGATCGACGGATCACGAGACGCGTCGTTGAACCGGTTCAGGACTATGTCGAAGCCCTTGCCACCACCGTGGTGGCTCAGACCCAGGTGCCGCTCAATTCGGCTCGGGGCACCGTGCAGACGGCCGGTGACCCGCCGGCGCCGGTAGTACCGATCGTGGTGACCAACCCCGGCGAAAGAGTGTCCAATACCAACCTGGGCAATCTCGCCGCCGACTCGATGCTGTGGCAGGCAGCGGAGGTGGCCGCGGACTTCGGTGTGGGAGCTCCCGATGTCGCTTTCCAGAACGGTGGAGGCATACGTCTGCCGGACTCTTTGCTCTTCACGGAAGCAACGCCAGGGTCACCGGCGAACGTGACCAGGTTGGAAATCAACAACCTGTTCCCCTTCCCCAACTTCGTCTCGATAGTGGAGAACGTGCCGGTCACCCAGCTCAAAGCGATTCTCGAGAATGCCGTATCCCGGGTGGAGTTCGTCGATGGCAGGTTTGCCCACGTAGCCGGGATGACGTTCGAGTGGGACTCGACCGGGGCTCCCAACGCCGATCGGGTGAGGAAGATCACCGTGGGCTCGACCGTGGTGTATGACGCGGCTCTTGCCGGATTTCAGGTGCCGGTGGACACCACGTTCAACGTGGCCACCATCGACTTCCTGGCCCGGGGCGGGGACGGGTACGACTTCGGTGGTCTCCCGTTCACCACGCTCGGTGTGACCTACGAGCAGTCCATGCTCAACTTTCTGGCCGGGCCGCTCGGGGGTCAGATCACCGAGGCCGAATACCCGAACGTAGTCAATACCAGGGTATTCCAGACCGGTTGATCCGCCGTTTCGATTGTGACGACCCCGGCTGGCTCACGGCCGGGGTCGTCGCATTGGCGTCATCCTGGAGTCTCAGCGCACCCAGTAGAGCCAGGCAACCTGCTCGGGACTTAGAGCCGTGCCTGAAAAAACGGAAAGCTCGTCGAGCGAGGCAGTGAAGGTTCGGTTCTGGCTCGTCCCCGAGCTCGTCCCGGGGTTGTTGTTGCCTCCCCATTGAGCTCCCCATCCAGCGAGGTTGCCACAGCCTGCTCGCCACCACCCGGCCTGGGTTTCGGCAACGGTATTGCTATTCGAGCCAACCTGGACACCGTCGATATAGAACCGCATCCCAGCCGAGCTCTGGGTGCCCACCGCCATGTGCCACTGGTTGTCGTTCAGGCCAGGGTTCGAGCTGAGGGCGACGTGGGCGTTGTTGTAGACGCCGAACCAGATTCGCCCTTGCCCGTCCATGTAGAGGTGGCGGTCGTAGGCACCGGTGGTGGGGGCGGACACACCGGTCTGCGGTCTCTCGAAGCCGATCAGTTTTCCCCCGTTGGTGTAAGAGGATGGCGCTCTGAACCAGGCGACGACAGTGAACACCTGGGGAGCGTTGATCGAGCTGGTCGATGTGGTGTTGATACAGGCGTTGGCGCCCAGCTGCACCGCCCGGTCGGGGCTGTCACTGATCAAGGCTCCGTCACTGAGTCGGGTGAAGTTCGAGCTGGAGCCGTTGGGGTTGTATGAGCCGGTTCGACCATTTCCGGATGAGTCGGCGGCGATGGCGGCGGACCCGGTCTCGTCGAGCTTCCAATAGAGATACGGGGCAAGGGCATTGAGCTCACCGGTGTACGCCCAGTTGGGAACCGTCCAGGTGTCTGAAGTGCTCAGGGTGGATGCTGTGAAAGCTGCGGCGCTAGTGGGGATGGCGGTGGACTGGAAACCGAGGGCGGCCGCGAGCATAAGGATGAGAAGCGGTGTGACCGACGGAGCGGCGCGCCCGAGAAGCCTCCTCGGGTCGGCGGGCTGATGTTGGCGAATACGGCTCTGCCAGGTTCGAGACGGCCGCCGGTCCGGCTCGTAGTCGAGGACAGTCGCGGTGACCGCCCCGATGAGCAGCGCCAGGTGAAGGAGAAGAGGCACCCAGTTGGCGGTTCGCGCCCAGACAATGGGCAGGCCCACGAACTGGATGAGAAGGCGTCCCAGCCCGGTCACTGCTTCGGCCGGAACCGGGACACTGTCGACCGTCGGGTTGGCGTCACCCTTGGTGACCAAGCTGCCGTCCTGGTTGATCGATACCACTCGGTGGGTGAGGGTGTGGTCGCTCATCGCGGGATCCTCGAAGCTGATGACCCTGCCGACCAGCGTGGCCGGGTCAGGATCTGGTGATACCAGGACCACGTCACCCGCATCTATTCCTGGCTCCATCGAGCCGGTGATGATCACGAAGGGCTGCCACCCAAACAGGAGCGGGAGAAGGGTCACCAGCACACAGGCGCCGAGAAACCACAGCCAGGAGCGCCCGATGATTCCAGCGCCGAGACGCAAACGTGAATACGGCTCGTGGATGTGGACTTCGCTGCGGATGGGCTCTGTGATGGCAGTCATTGAGGGTGCCTCCGCTGGCCTGAACCATGCCGGCCCCGGCCCGAGAACTCCCGTGCCGGGGCCGGCATGCTCAGATCTATTGCGGGTCGCTTGTCAGTTGATCTCCCAGATCAGGTCGGCCTGCGCCGATGAGCTCTGGACACTGTTGTCCGCGGCCGGGTTGACGGTCCAGCCGATGCGGTAGACCACCCGCTGGGTGCCTGCTGCCACCGCAGTGCCAGAGGCGGCTGCGTAGGTCGAAGGCATGCCGTTGAGGGTCCCGTTGTAGACCGCACCCGCTGTCCCACCGGTATACCCGACGCAGTTGGCCTGCACGTTGGTGGTGGCGGCGACGGATACCGCGTCGACTGTCACGTCGAGGACTCCGGCCAGCGCCGCGCCGTTGGTGCCGCTGACCGCCCCGCGGTAGAGCTTGAGGTCTCCTGCCAGGGTGCCTCCCGACTGAACTGTGATGCACTTGGCACCGGTATCGCCTGGCTTGAGGGTGGCCTCGGTGAAGAGGGCTGCAGTGGTGCCCGAGTAGGAGGTGCCACCGCCATTGTTGGTGAGGGCGAGGTTGCCGGTCGCCCACGCATCATTGGTGTTGTCCGTGGTCGCACTGAAGGCAGCGTTGCTGCCCTGCCAGATGAGGAGCGCTGCCACCAGAAGAGCGGCGAGTGGGGTGCCGGCTCGGAGAGCCCGTCTGCGTCGCCGGTCGGAGGTCTCTGTGGCGTATGCCATGATGTGAACCCTTTCGTGTCGGTCGGTTCGTCCCCCATTACATCGGCCCCCGGTGGGGCGCGAGACAGGACCGTCCTTGGCATCGACACAGTGACTAGTCATCGAATAGGTCAATAGACCCAAGGGCTTTTCGACCATTGACCATATCGACCGGCTCGATCTGGGTCGGACGACCCAACCGCGCCAAGACCCCCCTTCGGGGTACTCCCCCCAAGACCCCCCTCCCCCCTTCCGGGTACTCCCCCCAACGCTCACTTCGTTCGCTGGGGGGAGAAATGGCTCACTTCGTTTGCTGGGGGGAGAAACGGTTGAGATACACTCGTTGGCCATCGGCCAGGAAGAGAGCTTGCCCCGGCGCGCCTCTGAATCAACAAGTCTCCTCACCGAGGACGATCTCCATCTGTGGAACGAGGGCACCCACTACCGCTTGTACGAGAAGCTGGGCGCGCATCCGGTCGCAGACGGCACCCACTTTGCGGTCTGGGCTCCCAACGCCGACACCGTGTCGGTGATCGGCGACTGGAACGGCTGGGACCCGGGCACCAATCAGCTGACCCCGCGCGGCGTTTCAGGGATCTGGGAGGGCTTTGTGGCCGGGGTAGGCCCGGCCGCCACCTACAAGTACCGGATCAGCAACGGTGATTTCGTCGCGGAGAAAGCCGACCCGTTTGGCTTTCATCACGAGACACCGCCTCAAACGGCTTCCAAGGTGTGGGACCTCGATTACGAGTGGGGTGATGCCGATTGGATGGGGACCCGTGGGGCCCGCAACGCCCTGGACGCCCCAATCAGTGTCTACGAGGTTCATCTCGGCTCATGGCGACGGGGCGAGGACAATCGCCACCTGACCTATCGGGAGCTTGCCGAACAGCTTCCTCCTTATCTCAGCGGGCTGGGTTTCACCCACGCCGAGTTCATGCCGGTGATGGAACATCCCTTTTACGGCTCTTGGGGATACCAGACCACCGGGTACTTCGCTCCGACCAGCCGCTTTGGCACACCACAAGATTTCATGGGGCTGATCGACGCTCTGCACCAGGAAGGGATCGGGGTCATTCTCGATTGGGTCCCCTCGCATTTTCCCGAGGACGAGCACGGGCTTGGCTTCTTCGACGGCACCCATCTCTACGAACATTCAGACCCTCGACTCGGGTTCCATCCCGACTGGAACACCTACATCTACAACTACGGGCGAGCCGAAGTGCCCGCTTTCCTGATCAGCAACGCCGTCTTCTGGCTCGACCGGTATCACGTCGACGGGCTGCGAGTGGACGCGGTGGCGTCGATGATCTACCTCGACTACTCCCGTCAGGTAGGCGAGTGGATCCCAAATGTCCATGGTGGGCGGGAGAACCTCGAGGCGATCGCTTTTCTCAGACGGCTCAACGAGGTCGTCTATCTGAACTTCCCCGACACCCAAACCATGGCGGAAGAGTCAACCTCCTGGCCGATGGTGTCTCGACCGACCTTTCTCGGAGGCTTGGGTTTCGGGTTGAAATGGGACATGGGTTGGATGCATGACACGCTGGTTCATCTCGCCCGCGAGCCGGTCCATCGCGCCTTCCACCACCACGAGCTGACCTTCCGGGCTGTCTACGCCTTCAGCGAGAACTTCATCCTTCCTCTCTCACATGACGAGGTGGTCTACGGGAAACGGTCACTGCTCGAGAAGCTCCCAGGCGACGATTGGCAAAAGTTCGCCACTCTTCGCCTCCTGCTCGCCTACATGTACACCCAACCCGGGAAGAAGCTGGTGTTCATGGGGGCCGAGATCGCACAGCGCTCGGAGTGGTCCCACGACGGCCAGCTCGAGTGGTATCTCAGCGAGCAGCGATCTCATCAAGGGATAAGCCTCCTGACCGCCGATCTCAACCGGGTCTACGCCCGGGAGTCCTCTCTCCACCAGCTCGATTGCGACCCCCGTGGCTTCGAGTGGGCGGTTCCCAATGACTCGGCGAACAGCGTGATGGCCTACTTCCGTAAGTCCGCCAGAGGAGGGTCGACGCTGGTGGCGATCAATCTGACGCCCGTGCCGCGCCATGAGTATCGAATCGGGGTGCCAGGTCCCGGAAGATGGACAGAGATCCTGAACACCGACTCGGAGAGCTACGGCGGCGGCGGCCAGGGCAACCTCGGGGGGGTGGACACGGGCCCGCTGGCGGTTCCCCATCACGGTCGCCCCCACAGCATCGATGTGACGCTGCCACCTCTCGCCGTTGTGATCCTCAAACACGAGCCGGGGGCCGAAGAGACCGGATAGGAACATAATTCCGCCTACCTTTGTCCCGCTTTGAGCAACTACGTCTGTGTCCATGGGCACTTCTATCAGCCGCCACGGGAGAACCCGTTCACGGGAATCGTGGCCGAACAACCCACTGCTGCTCCGTGGCACGATTGGAATGAGCGGATCACAGAGGAGTGCTACGCCGCCAACACCAGGGCGCACATCCTCGATGACACCGGCGCGGTGATACGCACGGTCAACAACTACCAGCGAATCAGCTTCGACTTTGGCCCTACCTTGCTCAGCTGGCTCGAAGACAGCGCCCCCGAGACGTACCAGGCGATCATCGGGGCCGATGCCGCCTCCTCGTTGCGTTTCGGTGGTCACGGATCGGCGATGGCTCAGGCTTACAACCACACGATCCTTCCCCTGACCAACCATCGGGACAAGTTGACCCAGGTGCGGTGGGGGATTGCCGACTTCGAGCACCGATTCGGGCGCCGTCCCGAAGGGTTGTGGCTCCCCGAGACGGCTGCCGACACCGAAACCCTGGACGTGCTTGCCCGCGAAGACGTCGTGTTCACGGTCCTTTCGCCCTACCAGGCGGCATCGGTTCAGGGCGACGATGGCACCTGGCACGATGTGAACGGCGGTGTGATCGACACCCGCATCCCCTATCTCATCGACCTGCCGGAAGGGCGCCAGATCTCGGTGTTCTTCTACGACGGGCCGCTCTCACAAGAGATCGCTTTCAATGGTCTCCTCAATGACGGGAGGGCTCTGGCAGGGCGTTTGATCGAAGCGGGCGGTGAGGGCGACGATGAGCCTCATCTGGTCCATGTGGCCACGGATGGGGAGAGTTACGGCCATCATCACAAACACGGGGAGATGGCGCTCGCGGTGGCCCTGGACATGATTGACGAGGCGCCCGATGCGCTCCTCACCAACTATGCGGAATTCCTGTCGACCAGCCCGGCCGTCCGCAAGGCGCGAATCATCGAGGCCAGCTCATGGAGTTGCGCCCATGGTGTGGAGCGTTGGCGCGCCGACTGTGGATGTTCCACCGGGCAGCACCCGGACTGGAACCAGAGATGGCGCGGGCCGCTACGTGACACGCTCGACTGGCTTCGAGATGAGTTGATCGGCCCCTTCGAGGCCCTGGGAGCCGATCTGTTCCACGATCCCTGGGTGGCACGGGATGGCTATATAGACGTGGTGCTGGGAGGGGCGGAGGACACTTTCTTGGGTTCCTACGCCAGAAGCGGGCTCTCTCCTCAGCAACGATCCATGGCAATGGGGCTCCTCGAGATGCAGCATCGATCGATGCTGATGTACACCTCGTGCGGCTGGTTCTTCGATGACGTCTCGGGCCTGGAGGTCGTGTTCGTGTTGCGCCACGCAGGCTGGATCACCGAGTTGGCGCGTGAGGTGCTGGGTAAGGACCTCGAGCCCGATCTTTTGGTCCGACTCGAGTCGGTGCCATCCAACTTGGAGGGGATCACCGGGCGGGACGTCTACCAGCGTGAAGTGAGCCCTTTCATGACGGCGCGAAACCTGTGACCGGTTAGATTCGAAGCACATGGCAAAGATCCCAGCGACGACCGGCCGGGTGGTCATCGAATCGGAATCGCCGCGGATCGACGGCGGCCGCTTCCCCGTCAAGACCGTCGTTGGGGAGCCGGTGGCGGTCGAGGCCGATGTCTTCTGTGATGGGCACGATGCGATAGCGGCGGTGCTCCGATATCGCAGGGCGGGTGCCAGACGGTGGCTGGAGACTCCAATGGTCGCGATCGGGAACGACAGGTGGATGGCCGACTTCACCCCGGATGACATGGGCATTTGGCAGTTCGAGATAGAAGGCTGGCCGGATCGATTCGCCACCTGGTCCGACGGCCTCGACAAGAAAGTGGCCGCCGGGGTCGAGGTGACGATCGATCTGCTCATCGGCGCCGCCCTGGTCTCCGCCGCCGCGAGCAGGGCCAGGGGGAAACCGGCGAGGACCCTTAGGAAGCATGCCGCGACACTCGCTGACACCAGCCTCGATTTGACCGAGCGGTTGGAGGTCGCTTTCTCCGACGAGCTCCGCTCCTCGATGAGCGAGCATCCCGATCGATCCACCTCTACTCGCTCCGAGCGGAGAAGCGAAGTGATCGTCGACCGGGAGCGGGCTGCATTTTCCACCTGGTATGAGCTCTTCCCTCGATCCTGGTCCATCGATGCCGGCAAGCATGGCACCTTCGTCGATGTCGCCAAGCAACTGGGGTACATCGCCGACATGGGCTTCGACGTTCTCTACCTGCCACCGATCCACCCCATCGGCAGCACCGCTCGCAAAGGCGCCAACAACCGGTTGCGAGCCGGTCCCGACGAACCGGGAGTGCCCTGGGCGATCGGCTCCGAGCTTGGCGGGCACACCGCGATCAATCCCGACCTGGGCACGATCGAGGATTTCAGGGTTCTTCGTGACGCCGCCAAGGAGCGGGGGTTGGAGCTCGCTCTGGATATCGCTTTCCAATGCTCACCCGATCACCCCTGGGTCACCGAACATCCCGAGTGGTTCCGGTCTCGCCCCGACGGCACGGTGCAATACGCCGAGAACCCTCCCAAGAAGTACCAGGACATCTTCCCGCTCGACTTTGAGACCTCGGATCCGCGTGGGTTGTGGTTGGCCCTGAAAGGAGTCTTCGACCATTGGATCGACGAGGAGATCCGTATCTTCAGGGTCGACAATCCCCACACCAAGAGCTTCCCTTTCTGGGAATGGGTCATTGCTGAGATCCGCAAGGAACACCCGGACGTGATCCTCCTTGCCGAGGCGTTTACCAGACCCAAGCTCATGTACCGGCTGGCCAAGGTCGGATTCACCCAGTCGTATACATATTTTGCCTGGCGCAACACGGGTCACGAGCTCATCGAGTACATGACCGAGCTCGATCGGCAGGACGGCTTCTTCCGGCCCAGCTTCTGGCCGAACACTCCCGACATCCTCACCCAGCAGCTCCAGACCGGTGGGCGTCCAATGTTCATCGCCCGATATGTCCTCGCAGCGACTCTGAGCTCGAATTGCGGGATATACGGTCCTGCCTTCGAGATGATGGACCACATCCCGCTGACCCCGGGATCGGAGGAGTACCGAGACTCGGAGAAGTACCAGATCCGCATCTGGGACCTCGACAGCCCCGATTCGCTGGCTCCGGTGATCACCCAGGTCAACAAGGCCCGACATGACCACCGCGCTCTCCAACGCAACGACAATCTCACCTTTCATACCACGGACAACGACAAGATCCTCTGCTACTCCAAGCGGGCAGTGGGCGACGTCGTCCTCGTCGTGGTCAATCTCGACCCCGACCATGTGCAATCGGCGTGGGTCGATCTCGACTCGGGCGCGATCGGCGTCGACCCCAACCACCAGTTCCAGGTGCACGACCTCCTCACCGATCGCCGCTATGTGTGGGAGGGCGTTCGCAATTTCGTGCAACTCGACCCAGAAGGAGTGCCCGCCCACCTGTTTGCGGTGCGGAGAAGGGTCCGCTCCGAGGAGAGCCTTGACTCCTTCCGCTGACCCCCATGACCCAGGCGGTATCGACGCCTGGTACCACGACGCGGTTATCTACGAGGTTCACGTCCGGGCCTTTGCCGACGCCAACAGTGACGGGATCGGTGACTTCAAGGGCCTCACCTCCAAGCTGGACTATCTGAGGGATCTCGGGGTAACCGCTTTGTGGTTGCTGCCCTTCTATCCATCGCCTCTCCGCGATGACGGCTACGACATCGCCGACTACAAGGCGATCAACCCCTCTTACGGGACCATGACCGACTTTCGCCAGTTTCTGAGAGAGGCGCACAAAAGGGACTTGAAGGTCATCACCGAGTTGGTGATCAATCACACATCCGACCAGCACCCCTGGTTTCAGACGGCGCGGAAAGCACCCCCCGGCAGCCCCGAGCGAGATTTCTACGTCTGGTCTGACGATCCCGAGCGCTACCGGGACGCCCGGATCATCTTTCAAGACACCGAGACCTCGAACTGGGCCTGGGACCCGGTGGCGAACGCCTACTACTGGCATCGCTTCTTCTCCCATCAGCCCGACCTCAATTTCGATAATCCGGCAGTTCACGACGCGGTGTTCGATGCTCTCGACTTCTGGCTCGAAGCCGGTGTCGACGGTCTCCGTCTCGATGCAGTTCCTTACCTCTACGAGCGGGAGGGGACCATGTGTGAGAACCTGCCCGAGACCCACGAGTTCCTGAAGAAGCTCCGAGCCCGGGTCGACTCGAAATACCAGGATCGAATGCTGCTTGCGGAGGCCAATCAATGGCCCGAGGATTCCGCGGCGTACTTCGGCCAGGGCGACGAATGCCATATGTGCTTTCACTTCCCGCTGATGCCGAGGCTGTTCATGGCCCTGCGCATGGAGAACCGCTTTCCGATCATCGACATCCTGGAGCAGACGCCACCGATTCCCGAGTCGTCGGCATGGGCGATCTTCTTGCGCAATCACGACGAGCTCACCTTGGAGATGGTCACCGACGAGGAGCGTGACTACATGTACCGGGTGTATGCCAGCGATCCTCAGGCGAGGATCAACGTCGGGATCCGACGCCGACTCGCCCCGCTCCTCGGCAATAACCGCCGTGAGATCGAGCTGATGAACGCCCTCCTTCTCTCGCTGCCCGGCACACCTGTCCTTTACTACGGGGATGAGATCGGCATGGGAGACAACGTCTATCTCGGTGACCGCAACGGGGTGAGGACCCCGATGCAGTGGTCGGGTGACCGCAACGCCGGTTTCTCGGTCGCCAACCCTCAGAGTCTCTACTTTCCGGTGGTCACCGACCCCGAGTATCACTACGAGTCGGTCAATGTCGAGGTGCTGCGGGACAACCCCAACTCGCTTTGGTGGTGGGTGAAGCGAGCCCTTTCGTTGCGCAAGAGCATGCCCGAGCTGTCCCGGGGTGAGATCGAGTTCCTTCACAGCGAGAACCCCAAGGTGTTGACCTACCTGAGGACCCTTGGGGACCGCTCGGTTCTGGTGGTGGCCAACCTGTCCCGTCACACTCAGCCGGTCGAGATCGACCTGACCGCCTTCGAAGGGTCGGAGCCGGTGGAGTTGTTCGGTCGGACCCGGTTCCCTGTCGTCGCGTCGACTCCCTATCTGCTCGCCGTCGGTCCCCATGACTTCTACTGGTTTGGCCTGACCAAGAGCGGCACGGCCGCCGAGGAGGCACCGGGCCTGCCCAGGATCACCGTCCGGGGCGAGATCGGAGGTGTGTTTCGGGCTCGGGTTCAATTGGAACGAGCTCTCGTGGCCGACATCCAGAGTCGTCGTTGGTATCGAAGCAAGACGGAGACCATCAGGAGCGGGCACCTTGTGGATCGGCTGGAGCTACCTGGCACCGACGCCGTTGTCGCCTTTCTGGAGTTGGAGTATGTGGAACGGGACCGAGACATCTATGTGATGCCGATCGCTCTCGCTACCGGGGTCGATGCCGAGCGCATCGTCCAGGACGAGCCTGCTTCGGTCATTGCCGAAGTACATGCGAGCTCGGAGACCGGCGTCTTGTACGACGCCACCTTCGACCCCTCGTTTCCCCCTGCCCTGATCGAACTGGCTGCTACCCGGAGGAAACTGAAGGGGCGCAGCGTGACCCTGGCGCCCGCCCGCATTGCGGGCTGCCGCACGCTGCCTGCCGAGATAGTTGACGAGCCGGTCAAGGTTGGCGCCGTCGAGCAATCCAACACCTCTGTGATCTTCGGCGAGCGGCTGATAATGAAGCTGTTTCGCAAGGTCGAGCCCGGGTCGAACCCGGACGTCGAGGTGGGCCAATTCCTGACGGAACGGGCCGGCTTCCACAACACGCCATCCACCCGTGGTGTGATCGGCGCCAACATCGATGGCCAGCAAGCAGCCTTTGCACTGATTCAGAGCTACGTGCCGAATCAGGGCGACGCCTGGTCGCACATGCTCGACTCGATGGGTCTCATTTTGGAACAGGTGGCGGCGCGACGCGACGAGCTCGGCCCTCCTCCAACGATGAGGCACCCGTTGGACATCAGCGACGAGGAGTTGGAAGAGGCCCACAGCCTCATGGGGGTGACGCTGATCGAGACGACGCTGCTCGGTCAGAGGACGGGGGAGATGCACATCGCACTCGCCTCGGAGCCGGACGATCCGGTATTCGCGCCGGAGCGGATGACGACTCTCTATCAGCGAGCGTTGTACCAATCGACACGGGCATCCATCCGCACCAGCTTCAACCTGCTGCGCCGTCAGCGTTCCACATTGACCCCAGCCGTGGGCGAGCTCGCCGATCAGGTTCTGGCACGGGAACAGGAGTTACTCCACCAGCTCGGGTCGCTCACCACCGAGAAGATCGAAGCCTGGCGAATCCGGATCCATGGTGACTACCACTTGGGCCAGGTTCTCTTCACCGGAAACGACTTCGTGATGATCGATTTTGAAGGCGAACCGCAGAGGCCGTTGTCGGAGCGGCGCATCAAGCGCATCGCGCTTCGAGATGTGGCCGGAATGCTCCGGTCCTATCAGTACACGACATTGATGGCGCTCCGGACTGCCATCGAGACCGGGGTCGAGGAAGCTGAACATGCCGCCTTGCTGGCGGACTGGGCCGACACCATAAACCGGTGGCTGGCCGCCTCGTTCCTGCGGGGATACCTCGACGCGGTCGACGGGCATCTGCTGGTGCCGGAGAACGAACGCCATCTGAGGTGGATGCTCGACGCATACCAGTTGGACAAGGCGGCCTATGAGCTCGGTTACGAGTTGAACAACCGACCCGACTGGGTCGAGATCCCACTGCGCGGCCTGCTCATGGCGTCCACCCCCTACGTCTGACCGTAAAGACCCTTGTTTCTCCCCCCAGTGAACGAAGTGAGCCGTTTCTCCCCCCAGCGAACGAAGTGAGCCGTTTCTCCCCCCAGTGAACGAAGTGAGCTGTTTCTCCCCCCAGTGAACGAAGTGAGCCGTTTCTCCCCCCAGCGAACGAAGTGAGCGTTGGGGGGAGTACCCCGAAGCCGGGAGGGGGGTCTTGGGGGGAGTACCGGCGTAGCCGGGGAGGGGGGAGCTCCTGGACCGACATAGAAGCGAGGCCACCCCGGGCCTGCCCGGGTCATATCCGCACCGACCCAACCCAATTACGGCGAGGCCGACGAGCCTGTCTTCGCCTCCAACCAGGCACCGACCTTCTTCCATGAGCGGCGGGCGACTCGCCACAGCCAGACGGTGAGCGCAGTCGCCGCAACCACCAGGATGGCCACGACAACGATCGTCACCACCGGGTAGGTGACTGCGAGGACGACGAGACCGGCCACGCCGATGTCCTCGGCAAAAGAGAGGGCGACATTGCTCACCGGTTCGGGAGAGGTGTTGACCACCACCCGGGTCGATGCCTTGGCGGCGTGGGCGTCGAAAGCCAACGCCCCGGCCACCACAGCGCCCACGGCGGCGCCGATACTGGCCGAATCCCCTGCGATCACCGCACCGATGGCTGCCGCTCCGAGGGGCCGGATCACGGTATGGATTGCATCCCAGACACTGTCGAGATATGGGATCTTGTCAACCACAAACTCGACCGCGAACAGCACCCCGGCCACGATCATCACATCGAGCCGGGTGAGCACCTCCGGGATGTCAGCCCAACCGAGACGACCCGATAGGCCGAGCAGCAGAGTGACCAGATAGAGATTGATCCCCGAGGCCCAACCGGATCCGACGAGAGTCCCGATGGCTTCCATCACGGAGAGTTAACCACCCCCAGATTGCGGAGGGTCAGGCCAGGATGACTCAGGTCTTAGTGGCCCGTCGCAGAAATACTGGCGGTGTCTCTCCGGCCCTCGTCGCGCCTGGCTGCGTCCAAAATGGTCGCCACAGGCCCCGACTGCGACTGCGCTTTTCTCCTTGCCAGATCACGCCGATGACTCGGAGATACCCTCGCCCTATTTCAGCGACAGACCACTGGGCATGGCCGGGTCGATGATTGTTTTGGTGTCGATCCCGACGGGGAGAGTCCCATAGAGGTGGCCCCAATCCTCAACGAGGCGACTGGCGGCGAACCCCTCCCACACCTCAGGGCTGGCGTGTCTGGCGACAAGTGCTCCGCTCGTTGCCAGTGCCAGGGCCTCGACCAGTCGTCGTGCCTCGTACTCGGCGTCGAGTGGGCTCCTCACCGACTCGAGCGCCGAGTCGATCGCAGCGTCTAGACGGCGATCGGTTCCTTTGGCTGCCTCCAGCTCCTTCTGCAGCGCGTCGACCGAACCCGGCTCCCGGGCGATTGCCCTGACCAGGTCGAGGGCGATGACATTGCCCGACCCCTCCCAGATGGCGTTCACCGGCGACTCCCGATAGAGACGGGGCATGATCGAGTCCTCGACATAGCCGTTGCCCCCGAGACACTCGATCGCCTCTCGCACCACCTCGCTGCAACGCTTGCTCACCCAGTACTTGGCGACCGGGGTCAGGACCCGCCTGATCAAGGCCTCATGCTCCTCCAATGGTGCTCGATCGAAGGAGCCGGCGACACGCATCATCAGCAACACCGCCGCCTCCGTCTCGATCTCCAGATCGGCCAGAACGTTGAGCATCAAGGGCTTTTCGATCAGGGACGAGCCGAACGCATGGCGGTGGGCGCTGTGGTGGATCGCCTGGCTCACCGCCTGGCGCATCAACGCCGCCGAGCCGGTGATGCAGTCGAGCCGGGTGCCGGCGACCATCTCGATAATGGTGGCAACTCCCCGGCCCTCGTCCCCGACCATTCGTCCCCAGGCCTGGTCCAGCTCCACTTCCGACGACGCATTGGACCTGTTGCCCAGCTTCTCCTTGAGCCGCAGGATGTGAATGCGGTTTACCTCGCCGTCCGGTGTGAATCTCGGGAGAAGGAAACAGGAGAGGCCCCCGGGCGCGTTTGCGAGCACAACGAAGGCGTCGCTCATCGGCGCCGACATGAACCACTTGTGCCCGGTGAGAAGATGCTCCGCTCCCGGTCCGCCTCCATTGATCGGGTTGGCCACGGTGGTGTTCGCCCTCACGTCGGAGCCACCTTGCTTCTCGGTCATCCCCATTCCCATCAGCACACCAGTCTTCTTCGAGCTCGGCTGGAAGGAGGAGTCATAGACCCGGCTCAACTGAAGCGCCTCCCACTCGGCGGCCACCTCAGGCTGACGGCGCAAGGTTGGGATCACCGAGGTGGACATCGAGATGGGACAGAAATGACCGGCTTCGACTTGGGAGGCGAGAAAGGTCAGAGCGGCTCTGGCCGGATAGCCGCCGTCGCCCGGCTCATGCTCCCAGGGAAGGGAGTGGAGCCCGTGCGAGACAGCCACGCCGAGCAATGAATGCCAAGCAGGATGGAACTCGACTTGGTCGGCCCGATGCCCGTACCGATCGTGGGTGTGGAGTATCGGGCCGTTGCGATTGGCGAGGAATCCCCATTCATAGACCTCGGCCGAGGACATGCGGCGCCCGTACTCCTCGACGGAATCGAGGGACCAAGCGGCACCCTCTCTGGACAGGCCTTTGGTCAGAACCGGGTCGGCCGATGCCATGTCGTAATCGACGAGGGGAGGCGTCTGGTTGAGGACGACGTGCGTGTCACCCATCACCACACCCTACCGGTTGTCCCGGCACCGGATACGATCGCCAGACCGTGTTCCCGTTGCGTGACCTCAACCCAACCCGGATTACCCCGGTCGTCACCTTGATCCTGGTGGTGGCCAACCTGGTCGTGTTCTTTTTGATACAGGGGCGGGGGACGCCCGACGAGCAGCAGGCTCTGGTCTACGAAAGGGCTGCCATCTCCTGCGAGGTCACAACAGGATCGCCCCTCAGTATCGAAGAGATCGCCTCCGGGGTCTGTCTTTCCGGCTCCCAGGACCCGGTATTCCCCAACAAGAACGTGTTGCTGGCCCTGGTCACTTCTATGTTCCTCCACGGGAGCATCGGCCATGTCCTGTTCAACATGTGGTTTCTCTGGATCTTCGGCAACAACGTGGAGGAGGCCTACGGCCACCTCGGGTACCTCCTGGTGTACTTGCTCGGTGGCCTCGTCGCGACTGGCGCCTATGTGGTGATGAACCCCGAGGCCACGGTTCCTCTGGTCGGGGCCTCGGGTGCGATAGCCGTCGCCATGGGGGCCTACGCGGTGCTCTTCCCCGGCCATCGGGTGCTCTCCTTCGTCGGCTGGTTCCTGATCCCGGTCCCTGCCGCCTTGTTCCTCGCCTTCTGGTTCATTGCCCAGTTCGGTCTCGGTGGAACCGGGGTGGCCTGGGAGGCACACGCCGGCGGCTTTGTCTTCGGAGCCGTGGTCAGCCTGCTGTTCCGTTCCCGGCTGATGCGGAGGGTTCCCGGTTGAGTCGCCGGTCGACAGCGGGTGTCATCGCTCTCATCCTGGCGGCAATGACGGCATTGGCAATGGCTCCCTTCCTCATGCCCGACTCGTACTCGGTGGTGAGGCACTCGGTCAGCGAGTCGGCGGCCCAGGGGGTCGACGGCGCATGGTTGGCTCGGCTCGGGTTCGTCCTGTTTGGCTTCGCCGTCCTGTCTCTCGCCGTCGGTCATGGTTCGAGGTGGGATGGGACGGGCCGGCTGGCCCATGCCGGCTTCGGCGTCTCGATGATCGCCGCGGCCGTCTTCTCGCATGGGCCCTGGGACGGCTCGACCTTCGACGAATTCGAAGACTTGCTTCACTCCACGGCATCGTTTGGGGTGGGCCTCTTCTTCACCGTCGGTCTCGTTCTCGTCGCTGTCCGGAGGACCGACCCCCCGGGATGGCTGAGAGCCGTCGACGCCGTTGCGCTGGTGGCCGCGCTGGTGATCCCGCTGGTCATGGCCAACATCTCCGCGCCAGGGCTCGTCCAGCGCGTCATGTTTATCGTCGCCTTCGTCTGGTATGGCCTGGAGACGATGCGAGCCTCCGGCGACGACGTGGGCGGTGGGGCGACATTGTCTACTGATGCTGCGCAAGTGGATCGCAATAACTAAGCAACACTGAACATGTAGCCCGATCTGAAGAAGAGATGTCGTCGCAGTGTGTAGTGTCACTGTTCATTGGCTATGGAACTGGACCTGGGAAAACGGCGGGTGAGTTGAGCCGGATCCTGCTCAAAGACGGTTGTGTGCTCAGCCTCGACAAGAAGATCGGCAACTTCCACCGCGCCGATGTGCTGATCGACGGGACGACCATCAGCGCCGTCGGTCTCGATCTGAGGGCGGGGAATGCCGAGGTGATCGACGCCTCCGACACGATCGTGATGCCCGGGTTCGTCGACACCCACCGCCACGTGTGGGAGGGCTTGTTTCGCAATCTTGGAGATCGGGCTCCATCGGCGGGCACCGATCCAGGCGCTCTCTCCCGCAAGATCGGGCCTTTCTACCGTCCCGAGGACGTGCACGCGGGAAACCTGGTCGGGCTCCTCGGCGCCCTCGACGCTGGGATCACTACGGTTCTCGACTGGTCTCACATCCAGGTCACACCCGAGCACACCGATGCTGCCATCGCCGCCCATCACGAAGCAGGCGTCAGGGCCGTCTTCGCCTACGGTGCCCCGTGGTGGGGTGAGCCGGACCCCTCCCGGGCAGATTCGATTCGTCGGCTGGCCGGGACCCATTTCGTCACCGGCGGTCAGCTGCTCACCCTCGCCCTGGCCCCACCCGGCCCCGAGTTCGCCTCCATAGAGTCGACCCGGGAGGATTGGGGCCTCGCCCGTGAATTGGGCGCCCGCATCTCGGTGCACGTCGGGGTGGGGGACCAGAAGCAGCGGGGAAAGCTGGCCGAGATGGCGCAAGCCGGGCTGCTCGGCCCTGACACCACCTATGTCAACTGTGCCACCCTCAGCGACGAGGAGATCGAGATGATCGCAGACAGTGGAGGCTCGTTCTCCCTGTCAGCGGCGGCGGGGATGATGATGGGCTACGGGATGCCTCCGATCCAGCAACTGATCGATCGGCAGATCAGCCCCAGCCTCAGCGTCGATGCCGAGAGCAACGTCCCCACCGACATGTTCACCCAGATGCGAGCAGTGATATCTATTCAGCATGCCAGCCTCTTCGATCTCAAACTCGCCGGCAAGGGCGGTGTCCCCAACCTGCTCACGACACGGAGAATCATCGAATACGCCACCATCGAAGGCGCCAGGGCCAACGGCCTCGGCGACGTCACCGGGTCGCTCACTCCGGGCAAACAGGCAGATGTGATCGTCCTCCGTTCGGACACCCCCAACATTTTTCCCATCAACGACCCGATCGGAGCCGTGGTGTGGGGGATGGACACGTCGAACGTCGACTCGGTGTTCGTCGCCGGGACGCCGCTGAAGCGGGATGGCGAGCTGGTCGGTGTCGACATGGCCCGGGTCAGCGAGCTTGCTTACGCCGCTCGTGACCACGTGGCTCGCAGCGCCGGGCTGGAGCCACCTGCCCTGGAGGCGGTCGGATGACCACGCCCCGTGCCTCCAAGGCTCCTTCCGCATTCGTAACCTCGTTCGTGGTCGGGTCTCGGTATATGCCGGTCTATCTGGCGCTGATCGTGCTCCTCGTTGTTGCGTCAATCTGGGCGCCGGCCACCTTCAGCAAAGCCGGGCTCGACCAGATCGCTCCTCTCGGGACCTTTCTCGCCATCGCCGCCTTGGGTCAGATGCTGGTGATCATGACCGGTGGCATCGACCTCAGTGTGCCCGGGACCTTCCTGCTCGGAGGGCTGCTCATGGTCGGGGTTGGCCAACAGTCGGACGACCGGATCTGGATCGCCTATCTGACTGCGGTGGGGGCGGCGGTTGTGATCGGGCTGCTCAACGGGATCCTGATCGGAGGGCTCAAGCTGAACGCGCTGATCGTCACGCTGGCGGTGGGCCAGGTCGGGTCGGGTGTGGCCAATCGCTACTACACCACCGTCGCCATCCAGAAACCGGTTCCGCCCGGTCTTTCCGATTGGGCCAACGGGACCTTCCTGGGTGTGACCCCGATCTTCTGGATCGGGGCGGTCCTGGCCATCGTCCTCATGATCGTGTTCAGATTCACCGGCTTGGGACGGAAGTTTCAGGTGATCGGGGCCAATCCGGCGGCCTCGATGGTGCTCGGGTTGCGGGTGAATCTGTACCAGATGCTGGCCTACGTAGTGGCCGCCATCCTCTACGCCAGCGCCGGTGTGCTCCTCGCCGCCTACCTGCGTTCCCCCGGAGTGACGGTCGGGGCCCCTTACCTGCTCGGGCCGATCGCGGCAGTGGTCATCGGCGGCGCCTCCTTGACCGGCGGCCTGGCCAGCCCGATCGCCACCTGGTCCGCGGCGTTCTTCCTCGCCGGGCTCAACCAGATGATGAGGGTCATGGGTCTGCCCACCTCCCTGCAGTTCGTCGTGTTCGGACTGGTGATCGTGGGCGGGATGCTGGTCTCGGGCGACCGGATCATCAAGGCCGTCGAAAGAGTCCTGCGCGACCGGTCTCGGCCGGGGCGGCGCCGGGATGGGAATCTTGCCGTCGAAGGCGGCGAGCCATGAGAGAAGGAGAAGACGATCGAACTTCGAAATCGGGAGTCAGACCAACCAAAAGAGAATGGAGGAGGATGATGAAACCCAGGGTTATTGCCCTGCTTGCCGTGTTGGCACTCGTCATGGCCGCCTGTACGGGCGACGTGGCTGACGCGCCAACCACCACGGCAACAGAGGACGAGCCGACGACTACGGCGGGCGCCGAGCCCACCACCACGGCTGCTGGGGAGACCACGACCACTAGTGGCTCCGACGACCCACTCGCCGAGTTCGGCGAGTCGACGGCAGCCGACCCGGCGCTGGTGGAGGAGGCTCTCGGCCCGGTGGGTGAGGTGCCGGACGTCGTCCTGGCATCAATCGCACGGGCGAGCCAGGACCTCGACCAGGCCATCATCGACAAGGCGATCGAGTGTTACACCAACGCCGTCGAGTGCGACACCGGCACCGGTGGCGACGTGATAATGGGATACGCAGACGGTGGCGGCCTCAACGTGTGGCGCCAGGTGACCCGCATGGAGGCCATCCTCCAGGCACTCACCTATCCCGAGATCGGCACCATCGTGATGCGCGACGCCCAATGGTCAGCCGACCCGGCGGTGCCGATCGGTGACATCAACTTCATGGTGGAGCGTGGTGTGACCTTCATCATCGGCTATCCCGACTGGGGATTGGCACTCGGTGACGCCATCAAGGCCGCCGAGGCCGCGGGTATCCCCTACGTCCCGTACTCTGCGGGTTGGGTCGGTCTACCCGGCCAGGATGGGGCACTCACTCCCGGCACCGACTACCTGACCATCGTCGGGGAAGACCTGTGCGCTCTGGGTGAGAGCTTCTCCCAGATCATCAACGACGGAGTTGGCGAGGGCACGATTGGGGTCCTTGGCGGAACGCCTGGAAACGCCCTGTCGCTGGGCTGGCAACAGTGCCACATCCCAACGCTGGCCGAAGGGATCGAGGTGATCAACCCGCCGGCGGATCCGAACTCGACCACAGGTGACACCTTCTGGGCCAACGATGTCGCCCGGGACGTCGTCAGCGGATGGCTGTCGACCAATCCCGACATCAAGGGGTTCAGCTACGAGTACGCCGACGGTCTCTACACGGCGTTGGACGGCGTCGAGTTCGACGAGATGACCATCGCCATCCGCACCGACGAGCAGACACTGTTCTGCGACTGGGCGGAGCGCAACAACCCGAACTACCACATCTGGTACTCGGCTGGGGGCAACTTCCAGTCGAGGGTCGCGGTCACGGCTCAGATGTTGAATCTGGCCGGCTACGCGGTCCCCTCGGAGATCGTGATTCCCCATGTGATGCGTGAGGTCACGACGGACGACTGCCACCCGGACAGGGTGACACCAACCGTGTCCGGCACCTCCCTGGTGCCTGATGAGGTCCTTGCCCTGATGTACCCGGCAGGATGACCAACGGCGGTCCCGGAGGGGGGTCGACCACCGCGGAGACCGTCCTCGAACTGGCGGGAGTTTCCCGCCAGTTCGGGGCGGTCCGGGCGCTGACCGACGTCAGCTTCGATTGCCGCGCCGGCGAGGTCCATGCCCTCGTCGGCGAGAACGGCTCGGGGAAGTCGACCCTCCTCGGGATTGCCAGCGGGTTCGTTGAGCCCGATCGGGGCACGGTGCGCATCGCCGGAAAGACATTGCGCACCGACTCGCCGGCTCTGGCCCGCAAGCTGGGTCTGGCCATGGCCTATCAGGACACATCGTTGATTCTGGCCCAGCCGGTCAAGAACAACCTCTACATGGCGCTGCCACCCGAGGACAGACCTCCTTTCTGGCGGAGAAAGAAGTGGGCCAGGAGGCTGTTGGGGGAATTCGACCTCGATATGGAGCTATTCCCCGATTCCCCGGCTGGGTTCCTCACCCTTGCTGAACGCCAGTTGTTCGAGGTGGCCAAGGCCCTGGTCTCCGATCCCAAAGTGCTCCTGCTCGACGAGCCGACAACGGCACTCGGGCCGGACGAAGTGGAATCGCTCCATCGGACAGTGGCAGCGTGCAGGAGGCGCGGCGTCGGCGTGGTGTACGTCAGTCATCGTCTTCCCGAGGTGCTCGAGATCGCCGATCGGATCACAGTGCTCCGCGATGGCAAGACCCGCGGGACCTTCGATGCCAGGGCCACCACCGAGCACGACCTTGTCGAGCTGATTGTGGGCCGTCCCTTCGAGAGCGCCTTCCCGGTCCCGGCGGAGATGTCGGAACAGCCTCGCGAGGTGCTGGTGGTCGATGGCTTCCAGGGTCAGTCTTTCGGCCCGGTCAGCTTCACGCTGGAAGCGGGCGAGGTGGTCGGGATCGCAGGGGCCGAAGGAAACGGCCAGCCTCAGCTCTTCGACACCCTGGCCGGACGGACGCCTCCCCGGGCGGGGCGGGTGGTATGTGACGGCAAAGAGCTGACGCTGATCTCCACCCACGAGGCGGTCCGCGCCGGGATCATGCTGCTTCCCGGCGATCGCAAGCACGAAGCCCTCGCCACGGTGCTCGGGGTCCGAGCCAACTCCACCATCCAATCCCTCCGCAGGTTCAGCCTTTTCGGTTTCCTGCGACGGCGCTCCGAGCGCAAAGCGGTTCGGGACCTCGTCTCGCGTCTCGAGATCCGTACTCCGTCACTCGAGCAGCCGGTCGAGTTCCTTTCCGGTGGCAACCAGCAGAAGGTTTCGGTTTCCCGGACCTTCCTCCGTGAGCCCTCGGTGATCCTCGCCTACGAGCCGACCCAGGGCGTGGACGTGGGCTCCAGGTTCGACATCTACCGGGCTTTGCGAGCGAGGACAGACGCAGGTGCCGCCCTTCTGGTCAAGTCGAGCGACCCTATCGAGCTCTCCGGGCTGTGCGATCGGGTGCTGGTCATGTCACGAGGGACCATCGTCGAAGAGATCCCCGGCGACGAGCTGAACGAGCTTCGGATCGTCGAAGCCATCGTCCGGGGTCCCGGGGTGTCGCGCTCGGGGCGGTCCCCCTTCGGGGTGGCCATGCCCAAGGCTCCGACCAGGGAGCCCACCCCATGAGCCGGCTCCTGGAACGGACTCGTCAGGAGGTCCGCAAGGTCCTCCGCAATGCTCGGGACAAGAACAAGTGGCGCAAGGTGATCAGGGTCAGGCTGTGGATGCCGGTCGCGCTGCAGGTCCTGTTGATCCTGGGGGTGGTCTGGTACACCGAAACCCAATTCGAGGGGTTCATCAACCGGACCAACACCGTCAATATCCTGCTCATCGCCATTCCTCTCGCCGTGGCGACCATGGGTCAGATCCACGCCCTGCTCGTCGGCTACCTCGACCTGTCCATCGGCGCCATGATCGGCCTGGCCGTCGTCATCGCCTCGTTCATGCTCCGCCCCGAATCCTCCCCGAGCGCCCTTCTCGCGGGTATCGGCACCATTTTTCTCTGCGCACTGGCAGTCGGTTTGGTCAATGCCGGTCTGGTGCGGGGAGTGAAGATCCCTTCGATCATCGCCACTCTGGCCACCCTGAGCATTCTCGACGGCATCTCCCTCACCCTGCGACCGACTCCGGGCGGGACGATCGACCCCGAGTTCTTGTCTCTGCTCCGGGGAGGAATCGGGCCTGTCCCACTCGCTTTCATCCTGGTGGTGGTCGGTGCGGGTCTGCTCGACATGTGGCTCCATGCCAGCGGCTCCGGGCTCAAGGTCAGCGCGGTCGGTTTCGACGAGCGGTCAGCAAAGCGGAGCGGAGTCCGGACCAACTGGGTCAGGGTGCGAGCGCTGATCCTCTCCGCGCTGTTCGCATCAGTAGCCGCCCTGTTCGTAATGACCCGTTCCGGTGTGGGCAATGCCCAGATCGGGACCAGCTACACCTTGAACAGCATTACCGCCGCCGTGCTCGGAGGTGCTGCCCTTTCCGGAGGTCGGGCCACGTTCGTCGGCGGCACGGTCTCCTCGATCCTTCTCGCCGTGATCATCACCGTGCTCCCCTTCCATGGGCTCCCCCCAGACGTGGGGCCGATGGTGATCGGAGTGCTCGTCCTGATCGGGATCATCCTGTTTCAGGTGGGGGACATCAAGGAGCTGGTGAAGCGCAACTTCCGCCGGGCGCGGCGCATCGTCCTCGGCAGCCGGCCGCCCAAGGCGGCCGAGCTCCCGGCGCTCTACCCGGTGGGTAACGACTTCGGCGTGGTCCCCACCGGGCGCAAACTGTTCAGGGGCGGGATCGTGCTCAGCCTCGACCCGGTGGTCGGTGACTTCGCCAACGCGGACGTCCTGATCGATGGGGACAGAATCGCCGCGGTCGGACCGAATCTGGCGGTCAACGGCGCCGAGGTCATCGACGCCTCGGGAATGATCGTCATGCCCGGCTTCGTCGACAGCCACCGACACATCTGGGAGGGGATCCTGCGCAACATCGGGACCGATGTGCCTCTCGAGGGAAGAGTCAGCTACATCTCCTTCGTGCTCCGCACTCTGGCCCCCGCCTTCCGACCAGAGGACGCCTATGCGGGCAACCTGGTCTCCGCGGTCGGCGCCATCGACGCCGGGATCACAACTCTTCTCGATTGGTCCCACATCCAGGCCTCACCGGCGCACACCGACGCGGTGATCCAGGCGCTGCGCGACTCGGGTCTGCGGGGAGTGTTCGCCTACGGGTTCCCCTGGTGGGGCAAGTGGGAGGAGCGTCAGCCCAGCTGGTTCGTACGCGCCGCCACCGAGCATTTCTCTTCGAAGGACCAGATGCTGACGCTGGCCCTGGCCGCGCCCGGCCCCGAGTTCACCGATTTCGAAGTGGCCCGCGATCATTGGAAGCTGGCCCGGGAGACCGGGGCCCGGATCACAGCCCATGTCGGGGTGGGGACCTACGGGCAGGATGCGAAGGTGCAGGAGATGGGAGAGGCCGGCCTCCTCGGTCCCGACACTACCTACATCCATTGCACCACCCTCAACGACACCGAGATCCAGATGATCGTCGACACCGGCGGCACCGTCTCCCTGGCCTCCCCGGTGGAGATGATGATGGGCCACGGGATGCCACCGATCCAGAAGTTCCTCGATCGTGGCCTCAACCCGTCGCTCAGCATCGACGTCGAGACCAACGTCCCCAACGACATGTTCACCCAGATGCGCTCGGTGATCTCACTCCAGCACGCCCTGGCCGATCAGGCGGGCAGACCCGCCATCACCATGCGCGACGTGCTCTGGTACGCCACGATGGAAGGGGCGCGGGCCAACGGGCTGGAGGCCAAGGTGGGCAGTCTCACTGTGGGGAAGGCGGCCGATCTGATCATGCTCCGCACCGACAAGATCAATGTCACCCCGATCAACGACCCGGTGGCGGCCGTGGTGGCGGGGATGGACACCTCGAATGTCGACTCCGTGTTCATCGCCGGTCGGGCAATGAAGCGTGGGGGCAAGCTTCTCCACGTCGACTGGCCCGCGGTGCGCCGCATGGTGTCCGAGTCGCGCGACTACGTCGTGGAGAAATCCGGGTTCAAGCTTCCAAAGATCTGAGCGGGGCGGGCGGCGTCGGGAAGGTCAGCCTTCCTTGCGACGCTGGACCTCCTCGAAGCCCACGATCACCACGAACGAGCCGACGACCAGAACCAGCCAGCCAAGCCATATCCCAATTCGAGGAAAGGCGAAACCGGGGGCGGCAGCGGCGTCGCTGCCGAACCTGAGTTGTGAGACCGTTGCGCCGTCCTCCGCCGCGGCCAGCGGGACCTCGCCGCCTGTGCCTTCGGGAGCGGGCTCACCCTCGGCAGTGACTGCATCGGGATCTGTCCCGAAGCGCAGCTTGCTCAGGTCGAGCGAGAAGGGAGCCGAGCCGGCGGCGGGAGGCTGGCCCGCGGCGGCTGCAAGCACGGCTGAACCATCGGTCGTGGTGGTCGAGTTGTCGGTCGTGGTGGATGTGACGGACGAGTCGAGGGTGGTGTCGGCCGTGGTGGTTTGCGGTGTAGGCACACTCGAGGTGGTCACCGGTGCGGTGGTCGGAGGCGACGTTGGTGAGGTAGTCCCTGAACTTGGTCTCGTTGTAGTGGTGGACGGCATTGTTGTCGTCGTTGAGGTGGTCGTGGTGGACGTGGTGGTGGGCGGGGACGTGGTAGGGGCGGAAGTCTCCGTCGTGCTATCAGTGACGTCGTAGACGGTCGAGGTGCAGCCGGCGGCGAGCTGACAGGCGTTCACCGTGTGTCGACCTGGTAGGGCACCGGAGGGGATGGTGACGCCGACGTTGATCTCCCCGGAAACAGGAGTGGCAGTGCCCAGGTTGGAGCAGTTTTCGCCGTCCCAGCAGAGCTCCACCGACAGTGGAAGGAAGTCGGTACCGCTGATGGTGGCCGATGATCCGGCTAGCCCCGACGAGGGAGATATCGAGATCGACGCGGCGAAAGCTGGTGATGCCACGGTGATCTGGATCATCAGCAGCATCACCACCAGGGTTATCGCCCCTGAGGTCACCCGAACCAGATGGCGGACTGGTCTCTCCACGTGACGTTCCCCGTTGATCGCCTCCCTCGGGGAGCCTACCCGAGAGTTCCATCTTGTGCCTGGGGACCTTTCCCCATGGCGATGAGCGGTGACCGGCATGCGATCCCTCCGCCGGTTTCAGAATAATCCGGGTAGCGCCGATAACTCTGTCTAGTCGATCAGGAGGGGCCGGGGGGACGCCGGCGAGAGGCCGCATGAACAGATGCCCGAAGTGCCGGACCAAGTACAACCCCACCTACACCGCGTCTTGTGCCGAGTGTGGGGCGCTGCTCGTCGATCTCGCTCAGCCAACCGATAGTCCCGCTGACCGCACCATCGGGCGCCCTGTCAAGCGGGCTCGTCGGGGCGTTCTCGAGCTCGCCGCGCCATTCGCCGGGTGGATCGTTTTGGGTCTGTTCGCTCTGAGCGGCGTGGTCTGGGCGTTGCTCACCGACGCCGGCCGTGACGAGAGCGGCACGATCGTCGACCAGGGCCTGGTCAGCGTGTTCGAAGTCAGAGTGGGGGATTGTGTCAACCTTTCTGACGATGACATCGGGACCGAGGAAGTCGCAGAGTTTGTTGGGGTTCCTTGTGGACAGCCCCACGGCATGGAGATATTCGGGATCGTGACTCATCCGGGAAACACCAGCGTGTTCCCCGGGCGAGAGACCCTCGAGGAATTTGCGGATGAGAGTTGTGTGGGGCTGTACCAGCCGTACGTTGGCGTCTCTTTCGATGTCGAGCCGCTGATCGGTGTCACCTACTTCACTCCCACCCGATCCAGCTGGGCCGAAGGTGACAGGGGGATCAATTGCGCCCTGATTGCATTCGATGAGTCAGATCTGGTCGGGTCGATGAAGGGCCAAGGGCAGATCCACGCCCGAATGCTCTCGGTGGGTTGTTACGACCTACCGGAAGATCGGGACAGGTTTCTCGGATTCCATCCACGGTCGTGTGACGAGTCTCACACCGTCGAGGTCTATTCGGTTGTTCGTGAGCGGTCGAGCATGCAGGCAAGATACGATGAGGCAGCACTCTTGGAGTTCGGCGACGAGCGATGCGAGGATGACTTCTACCGGTACTTGGGGTCGTCCCGGGGTGACCCCAACCTCACCTGGTCCTACTTCTACCCCTCGTCTGAGAGCTGGGAGGACGGAGACCGGAAGTTCTTCTGCTTCCTGACCCGGGTAGACGAGGCGCCATTCAGCGGATCGCTCGAGAACAGTGGCGGCGTCGGTGCCGATGCTTGACCGGGCCGGGCGTCTCGTAACAAAGATGTGACTCCTCGTTGATCGGGCCGAAACACACTCTCCGGTACTTTGGCGGTGCTCACGGAGAAGGGCTGTCTGGCTCCCGATCGGCACCCGGATCGTGAGTGAGCAGCTTCGGCTGTTCGAGCAAGAGAGCGAGCCTGGTGGGTCGGAGTGGGTGTGAACACAAGCCTCCTCCTCCTCAAGAGTCGGTAACAAGTCATCCTATTCCGACCCACCGGCCCGTGCGCAGGTCGACCCGTCAGTTGGTCCCACCGGCCACGCCGACCAGCATGGTGGCTACATACCGGGCGTCGGCGCCGCCCGTGACGGTTGCCATCTGATACTGGGTCCCGTCACTGAACACGTTGTCCTGGGCGAAGCTGGTCACAGAGGTGTTCGGTCCCTTTGCCGCATAAGGATCCACCGCGTAGACAGCGGCGGTTATCTCCTCGGGGAAGGCGATTTGAGAGGTCGCAGCCAGCCCTGACTCGAGGAAGACCTGGAAGTGGATGTGGGTGATCCGTCCCTGGTACCACCCCGGGTAGATGGTCTGGAAAGTGACCTGTCCGTTGTCGTCGCTCACCTGGATTCCCCGGCAGAAGGTCTCGGCGGTGGTGTCGGTCCCGGGTTGGCTGTAGCCGGAATAGACCCCGTCGGCATCGCAGTGCCAGACGTCGACCCGGGCGCCCGGGATCGGGGCGCATCCGGCGTTGACATCCACCAATGACAGGGTGAGGGTGAGAGGCACGCCGGGGTGACCCTCGGCGATGTCACTCCGAAGGAACTCCTCGCTGCCGGAGAGGTCGAGCGGATAGGGGCCTTCGGTCTCTTCAGGGATCAGGACACAGCTGCCATCACCACCGAATGTGGGAGCGGTGGTGGCGGCCGTGCCGGCGGTCGAACTCGACCCGGACAAAGCCGCGGTGGTGGTTGCACCTATCGGGTCGGCGGCGCAGGCGGCAATCAATGCCAGCCCGGCTCCTCCCAGCAGTTTGATGGCGGAGCGACGGCTGATGGCGCGTAGCTCCTCATTGCTCGGCTCTTCGAGGTGCTCCTCAGAATCAGGGGTGGTTGGGATCGTGTTCGGTTCCATGGTCGTCATCATCGGTCCATTCGCCTCGATTTGCCTGGGTGTCACCTGAGGAGACCCTGAGAACTGGACGACCCGCCGGCGACGGCCTGGGTCGGCAGCGTGAGGGCACCCGGTCTGACACCCGTTCTGGCGCGGAGATGTCGGCCCATAGGCCGACATCTCCGCGCCAGAAGCGCGGATCGCCAGAGCCTCGGTTGGCGGTGCCCACCTTGCCCCTCTCGGCTGGGAGTCGGCTGTGAGCGCAGTTCGAGCCGACTGAGAATCGTCAGGCCGAGCGGAGGGCCTCGGTCGGGGACATCCGGGCCGCTCTGGTCGCTGGGTAGAAACCGGCGAGGGTCCCGATGATCAGGGCCGCGCCGAACCCGCCGAGGAGGGCGATCCGGGGCACCAACACATCCCATCCCCTGTATGCGGACCAACCGGCGGTCACCCCGTATCCGATGGCCACGCCGGCAAGCCCGCCGATCACTGACAGCAGGAGCGCCTCACCGAGGAACTGGACTGCGACATGGCCCTTGGTCGCCCCCAATGCACGTCGCAACCCGATCTCGGCTCTCCTTTCCAACACCGAGATCACCATCACGTTGGCAATACCCACCCCGCCCACTAGCAGGGCCACCGCCCCCAGCCCCAGGAACAATGCGGTGAATGTGTCGTTGGCCGCTTCTTTGGCCTCGAGGGCGTCGGTGGGTCGGCTCACCTCGATCTCCTCGGGGTTGATCGGGTTGGCGGTGGCGGCGAGCACGCCCATCACATCGTCCGTGTGATCGGGATCAGATCGGACATGGATCACCGATGGGACCACATCGGAGTCGAGGTGGTTCTCGGCGGCGCCCATCCCGACCAGGGCGGCCCGGTCGAGGTCGGGGCTGAGCTCGAAGGTGTCGAGGGTGCCGATGACGGTGAACCACTGGTCACCGAGCCACACCCGGGCGGGCAGACCGCTGACCCCGAGGCGTTCCGCCGCCACCGCACCGAGCACCGTGGTGGGATACGCCGCGGCGGCCTGGTCGAACCACTTCCCTTGGGCCATGGTCCCGGCCAGGGTGTCGAGCAGTGTGAGGTCAACCGCTTGGACGGAGAGCCCGTTGGTTCGGTCCGATGGGATCAGGTCGGTGCGATAGACGTTGGCATCCACGTTGACCACGGCCGCCGTCTCCTCGACCGGCCCGATCCTGGCGATCATCGCCGCCGCCGTCTCCGGAAGCTCCCCGGCCCCGCGCCCGATGCCCTGACCGGCCTGGACGGTGATCAGGTTGGTTCCGAGACGGTCCAAGGTGGCCAACAACTCCGACTTGGAGGAGTCGCTTAGGCCGAGGACGGCCACCATCGAGGCGATGCCGATGGCGATGCCGAGGGCGGAGAGCACCGCCCGGGTCATCCGCGAGCGTAGGCCCACCGATGCGGTCCGGCCCACGTCGGCGGGATGGAGACGACTCGGCTCGAGGGTGACCGTCATGACCGGGCTCCGACCACCTGCAGGTCGCTTTCCACTCGGCCGTCTCTCATCTCGATCGTGCGAGGCAGCACCGCGGCGATCTCCCTGTCATGGGTGATCACCACCACTGTGGTCCCGGTCCGGTTGAGATGTTCGAGCAGAGCGACGATGGAGGCCCCCGTTCGGGTATCGAGGTTTCCGGTCGGTTCGTCGGCGAGGAGGATCTCGGGCTCTCCCACTACCGCACGTGCGATGGCAACCCGCTGACGCTCCCCACCGGAGAGCTTTGAGGCGACGTGGCCGAGCCGGTGATCGAGGCCGACTCGTCCCAAAGCGGCTCGTGCCCGCGCCCGACGCTGTCTCAGTGGGATCCCGGTGTAGAGCAGGCCGTCGGCGACGTTGTCGAGAGCGGTGTAGCCGGAGAGGAGATGGAACTGCTGGAAGACGAAGCCAATGTGCCGGGCGCGGATAGAGGCCAGCTTCCGATCGGGGAGGGCGGACACGTCGTGTCCGACCACTTCCACCCTTCCCGAGCTGGCCCGGTCCAATGTCCCCATGATGTGGAGCAGAGTCGACTTCCCCGACCCGGACGGGCCGACTACGCCGACCAGCTCACCCGCTTCGATCTTGAAGCCGACCCCGTCGAGCGCGACCACAGGGGGTGTGCCCGGGTAGGCCTTCCGCACCCCTTCGAGATTGAGCACCACGCCGCTCACGGGACCACGACCCGGTCACCGAGAGCGACATCCCCGTTCACCTCGACCAGCCCGTCGGCATAGAACCCGGGGTCGACGGCGACCAGCCTTGTCCCCGACCCGTCCTCGACCTCCACCGCATACCCACCCTCGGCCAGGGCGATCAGGGCCTCCACTGGGACCGCGGTCACCTGATCGGCCCGGTCGGTGATCACAGCCACCATCACCGGGGCCTCGTCGACGCCAGCGGCAAGGGAAGGGTCGTCGAGCTCGACGATCGTCTCGAAGGTGACATCGCCGCCGCCCTCGGGGGTGGTGGCGACCGTGGCGATCTCGGTGACCGCCCCGGTGGCGGTGCTCAGGTCGGGGAGAGTGATCTCCACCGTATCGCCCACGTCCACGTTGTCCTGCTCAAAGGTGGGGAGGCCGAAGCTGACCTCGAGTTCCTCGCCGGCGGTGGTGAAGACCGGGGTGTTGCCCCCGATCTGGTCGCCGACCGCCACCTGCAGGGCGTCGACCGTCACCGGGCCGGAGACGAAGACGACGTCGCCGATGCCGACCACGCCGTCCCCCTCGCCGCCAATCGCCTCCTGCCATGTCTCTACCACCGACGCGGTGGCGCCGGTGAAGGTCTCGTCGACGTTCATCAACGACTCCGATTCGTTGTAACCGAGCGCGGTGAGCGCCGTCTCCAGCTGGAGGACATCGGGCCCCTCGGTGTCGTCTCTCATCTCCCGCCACATCGGCAGCTCCCCATAGAGGAGGACAACGGGCTGGTTGTCAACCCAGGCGACCACGTCGCCCTGTTCCAGCGTGGTGCCCGCTTCGGGCAATGCGGTCACGGTGCCTTCGGCACGCACGCTCACCGGATCGCCGGCGAGTCGGCCCAATGTCCCCTCGTATTCGGAGTTCTCGACCAGATCGGTCAGGACCACCTCGGCGAAATCGAGTTCGACCCCGACGGTGGTATCGGCGGCTTCCTGCTCACCTGATTGCGTCAGATACCACCAGGTGGCGGGACCGGCGAGCAGGATCAGGATCAGGGTCGGGATCCACCAGCGACGTCGTCGCGGCTCCAGCTCGGGCGACACCCCCTTCAACGTCTCCGCACTGCCCGTCTCACGGGTTTCGGGTGCGGCCATGGGTTGTGTGTCTTTCTCTTCGAGACTCACTGGTCGTCACCGTCACCAGGGGCGCCGAACCCGGAGCCGGGCCCTTCGCCCGCAAAGTTTGGTACGAACTCCTCGCACTGGTCCATCGCCGCCTGGACCTCGGGGTCCTGGAAGTCGATCCCGAACGGCCCTCCCTCCTGGGGACCACCGCCCAGATCGGACAGGTCGGGATCGGCGACATCAAGACCCTGATCACGGAGACACTCGGCCAGTTCGAGGAGTTGGTCCTCGAGCTCGGTCAGGTCCTGGGGAGTGAATCCGAAAGCGGTTCCATCGAGCAAGTCGCCGCACTCATCAAAGGCGGGTCTCAGATCCTCACCCAGCTCGCCGTTCCCGGCGCGAACCTGTCCGTTGTCGTCGGGCTCGGGGAGGTCGGTAGGACGACCTGGGATCACGTTGCCGTCGGCGTCGACGGTGGGGTCCTCCATCTCGATACCGTTCTCTCGCATACATTCGGTGAAGGCGATGGTGGCGGCTTCAGGATCGGATTCGATCTCTTCGCTGATGGTGGTACTGGACGACTGGTCGAGGCTGGCCACCCCATCTCCGTCGTCGTCGGCCCCGCCGCCGCATGCGGCGAGGACCACGGCCAACGCCAGCAATGCTCTGGATCTCATCGGTTCTAAATCTCCTGTCTGGATGGCTACGGGCGGTACCAGGCTCCTCGGGCCGGCTGTGACCGGCCTTGGGACAAGCTGAGAGTTTCCTTAAGACGCTTCGGGTCCCGGGTTTGTCCCGGGACCCGAAATCGGCCGTCGTCAGGTGTTGGAGGACGAGGTGGTGTCCTCGTCCTTCTCACAATCGCTGTCGCCACGGTCGGGACGTTCCGCCCCCGACTTCTCGGTCTCCGTGGTCTCGTCTGCGACCGTGCTCCCGGTTGTCTCCGAGCTCTCCTCGACCACAGTGGTCGTGGTGTCCTCGGTCTGGGCCAGACCGACACTGGGGATCCCGAGGACCGCACCCAGTCCCAGAGCGCCCACCAGGGCGACGGCTCCGGTGAGCCGTGTCACCTTGTTGGTTTGAGCCGGCATCTCAGCTCCTTTCGTTTGGGGATGCCGCTGCCCATCGTGCGGGCGAAGGCTGGGACCATCCTGAGCGCCGACGTCGAATTGGGTGGGAGTCGAAGGATCAGTCGAGATGAGACCGGCGGGGGAGGGTGATGCCGATCTTGGCCCCGCCCCCTTCGACGTTGGAAGCCTCGACCGTGCCCCCGTGTGCGATCACGATCGCGGCGACGATGGCGAGGCCCAGTCCGCTGCCCCCAGACCGACGAGAGCGGGAGGGGTCTGCCCGGTAAAAGCGGTCGAAGACATGGTCCAGATCGGCTTCGGGAAAGCCGATCCCATCGTCGGCGACCACGATCACGATGTCGTCGTTCCGCTCGACCAGGGCGATCTCCACCTTGGTCCACGGTGGGGTGTGGACCCGGACGTTGCTCAAGAGGTTGCTGATCACCTGGTGGAGCCGCTCCTCGTCGGCCTCGATGACCAGGGCGTCGGTCGCGATGACCGTGATCGGCCGTTCCGGGTCGATCACTTGATGGTCCTGGGCGGCGTTGCGGGCGACTCGGGCCAGGTCGACCTGGGCGAGGTCGAGCGGTTTGCCCTGCCCGAGTCGGGTCAGGGTGAGCAGATCCTCGACCAAGGACCCCATCCGCCGTCCTTCGCTTTCGATACGGGACCAGGCCTTTTCCTCCTCCTCGGGGGTGGTCAGCCCCCCTCTCCGACGCAGCTCGGCGTAGCCGGAGATGGCGGTAACCGGGGTTCGCAGCTCGTGGGATGCATCGGCGACGAAGCGGCGCAGCCGGTCTTGGGCCTCCATCTCCACCTCGACCGCTTCCTCGATGTGGGTCAGCATCACGTTGAGGGAGCCGCCCAGCCTGCCGAGCTCGGTTCCCGGCTCCAACTCAGGGACACGACGGGATAGATCGCCCGACGCGATTGCCTCGGCCGTCTCCACCATCTGCTCGACGGGGCGCATCGAGCGTTTCACCGTCCACCAGGTGCCGGCCCCGCCGAGGAACAGCACCCCGGCGCCTGCGAGGGCAACGCTCTGGAACAGCCGATTGCCCGCCGCTTCGACGTCGGTCAGGGGGGCGGCCCGGACCACGGTGATGCCCTCGGCGATGCTCACTCCGCCGGGTAGCTCGAAGCCGTCGGGAAAACGGATGACAACGGCCCGGTACCGAAGGCTGTTGTCGACCGCGGCGAGGAACACCGGCTCGGTGCGGTCGGGGAGCTCGGAGACGTCGGGCAACGGGTCGGGGTCGTCGGCGAACCCGGAGGGGGCGGCGAAGATCTCCACGCCGTCTTTGTTGAGAACCACCTCGGCGACGTCGCGATGGAACGGGCCTCGCTCGACTTCGTCGGGCCCGGGGATGAGCTGGCCGGGGAACGGGCCCCGCTCGACGAAACCGACCAGGAGTCGATCGATCTGTGCGATGAGGATGCCTTCGATGGAGCGGGAGGCAACAAAGCCGACCGTTACCACCACCACCAGCAAGAGGACCGTGAACGAGATGACGAGTCTGGTGCGGAGACTCATTCCTCGTCCCGGGCGGGGCGAACCACGTATCCCACCCCGCGCACCGTCTGGATCAGGCTCCCGTCGGAGTCGCCCAGCTTCTTTCGCAAGTAGGAGACGTAGGTCTCGACGATGCCGTAATTGCCGTCGAAGTCGTACTCCCAGACGTGGTCGACGATTTGTGTCTTGGACATGACCCGTCCCCGGTTGAGGAGGAGGAAGCGAAGGAGACGGAACTCGGTCGGGGAGAGCTGAACTTCGGCGTCGCCGTGGAACACCTGATGCGCGTCTTCATCGACGACCACCTCGCCGACCGCAATTCTCGGGCGGGAGTCGGTCATGCCACCGGAACGACGAAGCAGGGCTTCGATGCGCAGGCCAAGCTCTTCGAGACTGAAAGGCTTCGTCAAGTAATCGTCACCGCCCTGGCGGAACCCGACCCTGAGGTCGTCGATGCCATCCCGAGCGGTTAGGAAGATCACCGGTACCTGAATCCCGTCACGCCTGATCCTCCGGCACACCTCGAACCCGTCGAGCTCGGGCATGTTGACGTCGAGGACAATCAGGTCGGGTGGGTCCGCCTTGATGCTGCGCAGTGCCTCGAACCCATCGGCCGCGGTCCTGACCGCATAGCCGGCAAATCGAAGTGCGCTGGAGACCAGATCGGTGAGGGCCTCTTCATCGTCGACGACCAGGACTGTCGCATCGCGGTCGATGGTGGTGGGCATCGAGGTCAAACTAGACCCACTTCCTGTGAGTTTGCTGGGAACCAGGTGGGAACAAGATCAGACGTCTTCGCCCGTAACCCAAATCACCGCTATGACGATTACAGGAGGTGACAACTCGGACCAAACCGGAGCGACTCATGCCAAAACTGAAGAGATCGGCCTTTGCCACTTTCATCGTCATTGGGCTCTTGGCCGGCTCGGGTGTGGCTTGGGCGGCGGACGACGAGGCCGATGAGATCGTCGAGCTCGGTCAGGTGGCCGACACCTTGTTCAGCTTCGGTTACGACCTGATCAATCGCATGTTCGTATTCAACCTTTCCGCGCTGGATGGCAGCCTCGACTGTCCGTTGGTGGAAGGGACCCCTGGTGTCGAGTCTTCAGACACCGAGTGTGGGACGAGTGGTCTCGAGGTCTCCGGCCCCAATGGGCAGGTGAATCACGGGATGTTCATGAAACTCTTCAACAGCCTCTGGCAGGGCCAGGGTCGAGGGTGCGTGGTCCGTCATCTCGCTCAGTCCGATCTCGGCAAGGACGACCAACAGGTCAAGCCTGGTGACACTTCGGACGCCGATTTGACGGCGCCGGGGGTCGTGGATCTCACCACGGTCGAGACTCGCTGCCTGAATCCCGACAAGAGCTCTCCCGACGACATCAGCGGCAAGCCCGAAAGTGCCGGTAAGCCGGACACGGCGGGTAAGCACGACCCTGCCGGCAAGCCCGACCACACCGATGGGCCCGGCAACTCAGGTTCCGCTCCGGGTCACAACAAGTGACCAGGTTCTCCCTAACCCCCTCGGAGCGATGAAAAAAGCGGGCGACCCACCGGTCGCCCGCTCCTTTTTAGGACAAAGCCTCAGTCGGCAGCGTCGATGTCGACGTTGTATGCCTCGTAGACGAGATCCGAGCCGTGCTGGCGATGCAGAGTCAATCGACCGAGCAGCGAGGTCACCCGGCGGCGTACCGCCGAATAATCACCTGGCCCATGCTCACGGGCGGCTCGCAGCCGCTGCTCGGTACGGGTGTAAGCATCGAGCAGCGCAATGTGCTCCCTCTCGAGGTCTTGGGCCATCGGCGCCAGCCGAGGGGCTTCATTGAGGATCTCCTCCAGCAGCCCGTCATCACCCTCGACGTCCTCGATGTGCACCCTGAGCGCGTCGTGCACCATCACCAGGCAGTTCTGGACCCGATCCAGCCACCCGGGGGCTGAAATGGGGCGGGCGACTGCGTGCTCCAACTCCACCATCGTCTCGTTGAGCACTCGTCGGCGGGAGTTGGCCGACGCCAGTCGCCTGGCGGGGATCTCGATTCCGACGTCCTGGTAGGTCATGACCTATTGTCGTTCCCTGCTGGGAGGGTGGTGCAAGGGTCAGAAGTCCCTATTCGCCACGACATGACCGCGATTTCGTGTCACTCCGCTAGCCGGGCTCGGAGTCAGGTGAGTTGGATCAGGTCCGTTCCAGGGCCGGTCCGTAAACCTTCTCCACGTAGTCGCCAACCATCCGTCCCGCGGTCACCTGGGGCCCAAGTGTCCTCCATGCGTGGCGAATCCGGTCGTTGAATCGGCGTCGGTCATCGTGGTACTCGTCACGAATCGAGGATAGGGTCTCATACATCGAGGACGCTTCCACCTGGTCTCTCAGCGCGGGATCGGGCTCGTCGCTCGAAGCGATCGCCCAACCGTTGTGCCCGTCGAACATCTCGGCCCACCAACCGTCGAGGATCGAGCAGTTCAACCCCCCGTTCAGGGCGGCTTTCTCCCCGCTGGTCCCCGACGCTTCTCGGGGCCGAATCGGGTTGTTGAGCCAGATGTCGCATCCCTGGACCAGGGTGGCGGCGACGTCCATGTCGTATCCGGGAAGGAATACCAGTCGGTTGTTGGCAGCCTCAGACGTCGAGAAATCGACGATCTCGGCAAGCATTGCCTTTCCTGCCATGTCCTCGGGGTGAGCCTTCCCGGCGAAGACGAAGCACAATGGTCTCTGGTCGTTGTCCAAGAGCTCTCCAAGACGATCGCGGTGGTGAAGCAGCAGGGTGGCCCTCTTGTAGGGGGCGAACCGCCGGGCAAACCCGACGATGAGCGAATCGGGGTCGAGAGACTGGGCTGTTTTGGAGGCGACAAGGTCGGCGAGGCGTAGCGAGGCGTTGCGTCTCACCTGTGCCAAGCGGTCGTCGTCGATGGCGTCGGCGTGGTCCCATGCATCAGGATCTCCGTTGTCCCAGGTGGAGCCGAGCACCTCGTCGAAGAGATGCTGGGTCTCTTCACCGACCCAGGTTCGACCATGGACGCCGTTGGTGATCGATGTGATTCGTTCCCCGATGCCGACACCGGTGAACAGCGAGCGGCTCACCTCACCGTGAAGCCGTGAGACACCGTTGGCCGCACTGCTGAGGCGAAGGCTGAGCGCGGCCATGTTGAACTGATCCGGGTACTCGGGGTCCTCACCCAGGGCCCACAGACTGTCGAGCGGCGTCCCCCAGCGATCGGCCCACGGTTCGAGATAAGGAAGGATCATGTTCCGGTCGAAACGGTCGATGCCCGCTGGGACCGGGGTGTGAGTGGTGAACACCAGACCTCGCCTGATCCGGTCCAAGGCGCCATCCAGGTCGGCGTCTTCGATCACCCGGTCGATCAGCTCGAGTGCGATGAAACCGGCGTGACCTTCGTTGAGATGATGCACCGGGATTTGGAACCCGAGAGCCCCGAGTGCTCGTGCTCCCCCCACTCCGAGCAACATCTCCTGGTCGAGACGGTGTTGGCGGTCGCCTCCGTAGAGACGGTCACCGATCAACCGGTCCCCGTCGCTGTTGATGTCGAGGTCGGTGTCGAGGACGAGAAGCGGAACGCGCCCGACGTCGATGCGCCACACCCGGGCTTCGACCGTCCGGCCGGGAAGGGGGATCTCGACCACCGTGCCCGTGTCGTGGGCTCCGATCCCTTCCGGGGTGACTACCGGGTAGGTCTCGGTCTGCTCGCCTTCGGCGATGGCTTGGGTGAAGTAGCCGTGCCGGTAGAAGACGCCGACTCCAACCAGCGGGGCTCGTTGGTCGCTGGCCGCCTTGAGATGATCACCGGCGAGAACACCTAGTCCACCGGAGTACTGGGGGAGCGAGGCGCTGATGCCGAACTCGGGCGAGCAGTAGGCGACCTCGGGCTCGACGGGGTCGTCGAGTGCCCGCTCCAGATCGGCCAGCTCGTCGGACAACCGGGCGATGAACTCGTCGTCGCCCGCCAGGGTCTCCAGCTGTTCGAGGCTCAACTCGCCAACCACCTGGGCGTGGTGCCGCCTGGGGGCGGCGCCAGGCAAGGATGACAACAACCGTTGACAGGAAGGGGTCCAGGTCCAACGATGATTGGCTGCGAGACGGCGCAATGCCTCGCTGATGGCTGCGGAATCCAAGTCAACTCCCCTCAGGCAAAGTGAAGACCATCGACGTCTGCGATGGCCTGCTCTGGCGTGAGGGAGACAGTGTAAAGCTCGGCAAACGCGAGACCCACAAGTGGGCCGTTCTCACCGTGTGGTTCTCTGGCGTAGTTGGACGAGGACTGTGCCGACGGCGACCACGGAGACACCGCCAATCTCGAGTGGCGTCAAACCCTGGTCGAGGAAGAGCCAGGCAAGAATGGCGACCTGGATCAGCATCGTGTTGTTGATGATGCTGGCCTCGTTGGCGGTGAGCCGCTGGAGTGATCGGTTCCACAGCACGAAGGCGAGAGCCGTGTTGACCACCGCCAGCCAGACGATGATGAGCCAGCCCGATGCCGGGATCTCCGGTGTTGGCTCGGTTGCCACCCCGGCGGCGACGAGCAGGAGCGAGCCGACACCCATACTGACCACTGTGACCGCCAACGGGTGGAGGTGGCCTGTCCGGTTGACGGATCTCCCGAGAAGAGTGGATGTCGTGTTGGCCACCAGACCAATCAGGGCAGCAGCAAACCCTACCGCCGCCTGGGTGGCGGTGGCAGCGGGCCAGAAGTAGACGACGGCGCCTCCGACGGATAGCGCGGTGCCTGCCCATTGCTGGGTCGTTTGGCGCTCATCGAGGAGTGACGACGCGGCGAGGATCACGAGAATCGGTGTGAAGCTGAGCACCAGGCTCAAGGTGGCCGCCGGGAGGTGGTGCAACGCCACGAACTGCGCACCCTGGGTGACCGCGTAGAACACCACCCCCAGGGCCATTAGCCTGCCATAGCCAACCGGCCCGAGAGTGCGAAGCTGCTGCCGCGCTGTCGCGTGTCCCAAGAGAACCGCGGCCAACAGGATCGAAGCCAGCCCATAACGGAGCCCCGCAAAGGTGAGCGGGGGAATGTCCTCCAAACCGACGATGATCAGTACAAACGACGTGGACCACAGGAACGTCACGAACAATGCCTGCAGCACCGCTCTGCCGTGGGAGGACGACTGGGACGAATCCATGGGGCAACCTACCGGTCGGGAGGCGGGCGCTCAAAGGGACCATGGGCTACACCTGCACCCACAGATGAACTTCCCCGAGAGGAGCGAACTAGACCTCCAACGCTTTGATGCCACGATCGTTGAAAACCGTGTCTGCCCCGAGCGCACTCAACGTCGCGCATGCGTGTTGACCAGCGGCTGACGCAAGCCTCAGTCGCGTGAGAGTGTCGCTTCGCTCCGAAACCGTGTGCGGTCGGGGCCGACGACAGCGTGGCAGGGCGACGGGGGCACGGTCAGGGTGAGGTGGTCGCGGTTCGTAGCAGCTGGTCGGCGGTTGATTCGCGAAACTCGCCGTCGTCGAGGCTGCGTCCTTCCACGGCTCGGCCCAGGACCGTGATGAGCATGGCGCCGAGCAGGATGTTGGCGGTGTCTCCCGCATCGTCGAAGGTGAATTCTCCCCTTTCCCGGCCTTGGCTGAGCAGGTCACGTAACGGAGCAGCGATGACTCGATCGTTGGCAGTCATGACCTCCTGCATTCCGATCCCGGAGCCAAGGGCGGACAACAGCCCACCGCACACGCCGGGGTGTTCGGCGAGGAACCCGATCATCGCCTCCAGCAGTGCCCGGAGCTTGTCACCGGCGCCGCTCTCGCCGGATAGAACCGGTGCGAAGACTTCACTCCCTGCTTCGAGGTGTCGGGTCAGCAGGTACGCGGTCAGATCGTCACGGCCTGAGAAGTAGTAGTAGAGGGTTGCCCGGGGCACCCCGATCGTGGTGGCGACCTCGTCGAGCTTGACCTCGCCATCCAGTCGCAGGATCTGCGCGCTTTCGTCGTAGAGACGCGCCGCTAGATGGTCGGGAGGTGTCTTCATACCCGTACGGTACTCGAATTGCGTCTAGAATTCAGCTTGGATGACAATCTAGAACATGATCCAGACAAACCTCCCCCATGCCAGGAGAAGAGCAGACGTCCGATCGCTAGACGCCGACCGATCTGGACCGTGGGCAGTCGTCACCGGCGCTTCGTCGGGAATCGGTCGCGGGTTCGCACACCGTCTGGCCTCATCGGGCTTCGATGTCGTTTTGGCTGCACGCCGCACGGCTGACCTCAGCGCACTGGGCAGCGAGCTGTCGACGGTCCACGGGGTCGAACATCGCGTGGTGACGGTCGACCTCGCTGAGCCGGACGGACCCTCCAAGCTGATCCAAGCGACCCTCGACCTCGACGTCGGGCTGCTGGTGTCCAACGCCGGCACCGGGCTGCCCGGGGACATCCTCACCCATGACCTGGCCGACCTCCACCGGATCGTCCGTCTCAACAGCACCGCGCACCTGGAGCTGGCGCATCACTTCGGCAAGCGTCTCGTCGAACGAGGCAGAGGTGGGATTGTGTTGGTCTCCGCGGGCGGCGCGCTCCACGGGTTGCCGCATATGGTCAACGACAGCGCCTCCAGGGCCTACGTTCTCAACCTTGGTGAAGGGCTCCACTACGAGCTCGCTCCAGCCGGTGTCGACGTGACCGTCCTTCTCCCCTTCGCGGTCGACACCCCGATCATCGACCAGTACGGGGTCGACCGCGACTCCCTGCCACTCAAGCCACAGTCCGTCGAGGACTGTGTCGACGAGACACTGAAGGCGCTGCAGAAAGGTCGAGCCACGCTGGTGAGCGGTCGGGCAATGCGTCTTTTGTCCCGCCTCACCCCCCGTACGGTCTCGATCAAGATGAACGGTCGCATGCTGGGCAAAGCTGTCGCCGCCCTCTCCGAGAGGAACGGCGAATGAGGAACGCAGCCCTGACCCCTGCCTTGCTCCGCACCGGCCGGTTCGTAGCACGACTGCTTCGCCTGGGACTCCCCATGGGCCCACTTCGCATTCTGGAAACGACCGGCCGGATCAGCCGCCAACCAAGAACAACACCGGTCGTCCTGACCAGGCACCAGGACGAAGACTGGCTGGTGTCGCCGTTCGGTGACACCGACTGGGTACGCAACGTGCGGACCCAACCCAACGTCCACCTGATTCGCCTCCGGAGGAGACAAGCCGTCCATCTGACCGAAGTCGACCCTGACACCGCAGCACCGGTCCTACAAACCTTCTTCCATGGATTTCGGCTGGTGCCCTTCGTACCACCAGCCTTCACCGCCGTCGCCGGCAGTGACCTGGCGGCCTTCCTTGCCGAAGCACACCGCCATCCGGTGTTCCACGTCTCGACCGCCCCCGGGTCGCTCGTTTAGCGATCGGACCGGCCGGGTAGGGTGCCAGAGCGCTGTCGACGGAGGAGGTCCTTATGGCGCGAAGAAACCTCTCGATCATCGTGGCTCTGCTGCTTGCGTTGAGCCTCCTTGCCCCTGCGGCTGGGGCCGACCATCTCGAAGAAGGGGACCACCTGGATCGGCCGGACCCAAATGCGGAGTTGGAGAGCATGGACGCCGCAGAGTCGGGAGACGTAGTCAGTAACGCCCCGTTCGCCAAGGTAATCAAAGACCTCCAGCTCAGAGGTCGCGGGGAGAGGCTGGTACAGGATGCCACCACTGATGTGTGGGCCCACGACGGGTTCGCGTACACCGGCACCTTCAACACCCCTTGCCCGCCGGATCCCGATGCAGGTGTATGGGTGTGGGATGTTCACAACAAGAACAAACCCAGCTTCGTGACGACAATCGAGTCTGAGCCCGGCGACCGGACCAACGACGTCAAGGTGGCCACCATGAATTCGGGCGACATCCTCGTGATGAGCAATGAGGCATGCACCGATGGTGATGGTGGAATCGAGATCTACGACGTCAATGACCCCACCAATCCGGTCAAGCTTGCCTCGATCACCATCGACGAGCTCAACCCGATCTCGGACGCTCTGTTCGGTGGGATTCAGGACGTGGGTGTCCACAACCAGTGGTTGTTCACCCAGGGAAGCAACGACTATGTGGCTGTCGTCGCCGAGACGGCATTCGACACGTTCATGGTGTTCGACATCACCGACCCGACCAACCCGACCCTGGCGGCTGCCTGGGGAGCGGAGGAGATCTTCGATCCCGGTGTCGGCGACGAGACGGTCGACGTGAACCGAGTTCTGGATGCAGCAATTTGGCTGACCACCGGATTCGGAGCGTCGGCGAACCGCTTCCTGCATGACATCACGATCAATGCGGACGGCACACAGGCCTATCTGTCCAACTGGGACGCGGGTCTGGTGCTGTTGGACATCAGTGATCTGGCGTCGTTGTCATCGGTCAGCCTGCCCAACGACAGGTTGGTGTCCGTGGCTCTCGACCCGGACAATGGGTCACGTGACGGGGAAGTCAACAGCCACGCGGCCTGGCCCAGTGAAGATGGGTCGATCGTCGTCGAGACAGAGGAAGACTTCGCCGCATGGGTGTCGGTGCAGCCTCCCACCAACCTCACGTTCGGTGAGCAAACCTGGAACACAATTCCAGGTGTAGCTGTCAGCACGTCGGCTGGCGACGACTTCGAAGACAATCAAACCGGGAACACAGTGATACTCGACGCATCCAGCATCGAGGTGACCACGGGTCCGCTTGCCGGGAATGTATATCCCGCGAGCGAGCTCGCCGGCAATCAGCCCAAACTCGCTGACACAGGCCCGATCGAGGCCGAGGCCGTCTGGGTGGGCCAAGGATGTGACACCGACAACTTCTTCGTCCCCGGCACCGATACGGCCGGCGTCGTGGATCCACACCTGAACGACCCGGCTGGCAAGATCGCGGTCGTTCGTCGTGGCGGTTGCTCCTTCTCGAGCAAGCTCGGCGCGGCCCAGGCCGCAGGGGCGATCGGGATCGTGATAGGCAACAACGTGACCGGCGACACCCCTTGGGGTGGGCTCCGGATCTGGGACTACTCGGATCCTGAGAATCCGGTGTTGGCGTCACTGTTCGACACCACGTGCAGTGCTTCGCCGGAGCCCTTGCCGGAATGTGACCCGCTGGGCACCTACTCGGTGCACAACGTGGTCGTCGAGACCAGAGGCAACAAGGTGAGAGCCTATGTCTCCTGGTACTGGGACGGGATGTTGGTGTTGGATGTGACCGACCCGTACAACCCGGTCGAGATCGCCAGATACTTCGACAACTCAGAGGAGTTCCTCGCCTCGAATGGGGGCAACCCCCATGACTTCTGGGGTGTGTACAAGGAGCCGAAGTCGCCATGGATCTACGGATCCGACCGCAACGGTGGCTTGTACATATTCAAAGAGCAAGGCGGAGGATCCGGTTGACCGACCAGTGACAGACATGTCACGCGGGAAAGGGTGGCCTCATTCCGAGGCCACCCTTCCCGCGTCGGCTGAACGCCAACCTGGGCGGAGGGCTCAACCATTCACACCACTCCGCCAAGGACAACGTCCCCGGTTGTCGCATCTAGTGCTCGGCCCACCCAGCGATTCTCTGTGACGGGTCAGAAATCGTCTTAGGATTTCTGCCGTGGCAAGTGCAGTCATCGATACCCAACTTCTGGACGAGCTCCCCCGTTTGTGCGCCAAAACGGGTGTGCCGACAGAGACGGCAAAGAGTCAGGAGTTCGGGGACATTCCCGGCTGGACATTGCTGCTTTTCTTCTGGGGTTTGATCCCGTTCTTGATCGCGGCTGGTTTCGCTCGGCGCAAGGTGACCGTCGAACTCCCCGCCTCAGACGGCACGCTGCGTCGGATACGTCGCGTGGATCTCGGCTCCGGCGCGGGTCTTGTACTCGGTATCGGACTGCTGGTCGCAGCCTTGTTCACCGAGGAGAGCGGGTGGGCATTGGGTGGGATCACCGTTGCACTGGTGACACTGGTTAGCGGGGCTGTTGTTCGCCGCATCGTTTGGGTGACTGGTCGTCTGGACGGCGATGTCCTATGGCTTTACGGAGTCCACCCATCGTTCGCTCGAGAAGTCGAACCGCTGGCTCCACTAAACCTTGAGACAATTCGATCCACCAGACGCTGGACGACGGTGCTCTTGGTCGTTGCGGTCGTTGCGTTGGGCGTCGTTCTCTTCCTCGCATTTCAGCCACGAGGCTGAATCGGAAACAGGCCGGGCAACAGCGCAAGTAGCTCAGATCATCGAATCCGAAACGGAACCGCTCTGCTGGTTCGAACCCGTCGAGCAGCTTGAGCGCGACACCGTCGTGCGCCGCCCTGCGATGATCGACTGACTCGAAGCCCTAGGATCCTTGCCTGCATCACCGAACAGCGGCGGAGTCAGGCCGTGCCCCAGAACGGGTCAACCAAACCGACGCTGCGCAGATATTCGGCGGCCGCGACCGGATCCCGTCTCACGTACCCACGCTCGAGACGTCCCTGGTACCAGCCGGCGGCGAGACGCCATAGGGTCTCCACGTCCATCACAAAGCCCTGCTGGTAGCTGTTCCGCTGCAGCCAACCGTCGATGCAGCGCTCGGAGCAGAACAGACGTTGATTGCGACATGTGTGGACCACGTCGTCCCACATCCGGGACACAGGGACCAGGAAGTGGGCAAGCCAGTCACCACCCGGCGGTCCCTCCCGACCGACGGCCCAAGCCTGGGGCCGGTTGCAGCCGGGGCACCTCGTCGCCACGAGGACGTCTGGCTCGTCAGTGAGCAGGTGGGGGATGGCGAACGAGTCCCAGCAGCATCCGCCCCACCACAAAGTGTTCCTGCCCATGACCGAGAAGCCGAGGGGGATCGAGGCGAAAGGGTGCGCCATGACGATGCTCCCGGCCTCGTCGACCACAACGTGTCTCTCCTCGGCGAGACGCCTGATCCCGCGGGTGAGATCGTCGTGGGTCCCTCCAAGACGTGGAGCCAGCTCGTCGTAGCTCGGCGGCACTCCGGTCGTCGCGAACGAGCGATACACAGCTAGACGAAGGTCTTCGAGGTCCATCGGAGAAACTTACATCCATGCCCGCCATCACATGCTCTCCATGGACATGGCGGATAATCAGGTCGCATCGCTGCGCCGATACGGACAACATGGCAGGCATGGAATCCAGCGCTCCAAACCCGGAAGTCGATTTCGAGTCTGCGTATCGGCAGCTGCCGCCTTGGGAGATCGGAGCAGCTCAGCCTGTCATTGCCCAGTTGGCGGCCGAGGGTTCGCTTGTCGGGCCAGTCCTCGATGTGGGCTGCGGAACCGGCGAGAACGCGCTGGAGCTCGCCCGACACGGACTCGAGGTAGTGGCTGTCGATTCCTCTGCCCGCGCCATCGAGCTGGCGACTGCCAAGGCCACCGACCGGTCGCTTCCCGTCGAGTTCGTCGTGGCGGACGCCCACAAACTCGACGTGCTCGGCCGACGCTTCCCGACAGTGATGGACTCAGCCCTGCTTCACGTGATCGACGACAAGCCCGGCTATTCCGACCAACTCGCCGCCGTGATCCAACCCAACGGTCGGCTCATCCTGCTCGAGATCAGCGACAAGGCCGACATCCCATACCCGAAGATATCCGAGGCTGAGATCCGGACGACCTTCGCCTCTCCCCGCTGGCTCATTCAAAGCCTCGACACCGTCACCTACCAGACACAGCTCGGTCCCTTCCCGGCCTGGCTTGGCATCGTCGTCCCAGGTCCTCGATCCGGTGGCGGCATGGTCAGAGCCACCCCAGGGCTCTGAGAAGTCATGGTGACGAATCCATCCGCCGCTTCGACATCGGATCGCCCCTCCTTGCACGTCTACGTGATTTCTCCGGGCATTTCTGGCCGACATGGGTCGGGTTACCGCGCTTAGCTTCACCTGAATGGATGCGCAGAAGCGGGTCATAATCATTGGCGGCGGAGTAGCCGGTATGAGCGCCGCCCAAGAGCTGGCAGAACGCGGGTATGCAGTGGAGGTCTTCGAACGGAACCCGCAGTATGTGGGGGGTAAGGCGCGATCGGTCGACGTTCCCGGCACCAACATCCGAGCGCCTGACCGCTACCTCCCGGGCGAGCACGGCTTTCGCTTCTTTCCCGGCTTCTACAAACACGTCACCGACACCATGAGTCGAATCCCGTTTCGCCGCGCCGATGGGACCCTGAACAGGCATGGTTGTCTCGACAATCTGGTGAGCACCGAAAGGGTGATGATCGCCCGCTACGACAAAGAGCCGATCATCACCGATGCCAGCTTTCCCCGGTCGCTTTCGGACCTCGAGGTCATCGTCAAAGACCTCCACAGCGGCATCGATGTGGGACTGACCACCGAAGAGGAGGAGTTCTTCGCCGAGCGGATGTGGCAGCTGATGACCAGCTGTAGGGAGAGACGCTATACCGATTACGAGCGGCTCAGTTGGTGGGACTACCTCGACGCCGATCGATTCAGCAAGACCTACCAGACGCTTCTGGTGGCCGGCCTTACCCGGACTCTCGTTGCTGCCCAGGCCCGTTCAGCGAGCACCAAGACCGGTGGCGACATCCTCCTCCAACTCCTCTACACGATGATGACCCCCGGTGGCCAGACAGACCGGGTACTCAACGGGCCGACCAACGACGTCTGGCTCACTCCTTGGCTCGAGCACCTCCGCTCCCTGGGCGTCGAGTACCACCACGGGACCCGGGTGAGGAGCATCACTCTCGAGGAGGGGAAGATCGCCAGCATCGATGTCAGTCACCCCGAAACCGGCGTCGGGGCGGTGACTGGCGACCACTTCATCCTCGCCGTTCCTGTCGAGCGGGCCGCCCCGCTCCTCAACCAGGCGATCGTGGAAGCCGACCAAACCCTCGGCCTCGTCAAGACACTGGCCGATAGCGTCAGTTGGATGAACGGCATCCAGTTCTATCTGAACCAAGAGGTCGAGGTCACCAGGGGACACATCATCTTCAGTGACAGCGAGTGGGCCATCACGGGGATCTCCCAGATCCAGTTCTGGGACGACTACGCCCTCGAAGACCGGTTCAACGGCGAGGTGAAGGGAATCCTGAGCGTCGACATAAGCGACTGGCTGCACACCACCTACGACGGCGTTCTCGCCGACGACGCCCAAGCCGAGCAGGTCAAAAACCTGGTCTGGGATCAGATAGAGAGGAGCCTCAACGTCGGCGGGAAGACACTGATGTCGAAGGACATGATCGTCCACTGGTACCTCGACCGCGACATCCGCTGGAACCCTGCCGAGAAACGGGACGACGACATGGAGCCCCTCCTCGTCAACACCGTGAACAGTTGGGCCTTGCGTCCCGAGGCCGTCACGCGGATCCCCAATCTGTTCCTGGCCGCCGACTATGTCCGCACCAATACCGACCTGGCGACCATGGAGGGTGCCAACGAGGCGGCGAGAAGGGCAGTGAACGGGATCCTCGCAGCCGACCGATCCGACCGCCCTTTGTGCAGGGTCTGGCAGCTGAGCGAGCCTTTGTTCTTCGCGCCGTTCAAGTGGCTGGACAAACGCCGGTTCGCAGTGGGTCAAGCGTGGAGCGCTCGGGTCCCATGGGCGATGAGCCTCTTCATCGTGCCCTGGAGCATCGCCTTCACAGCAATCCTCGCGATCAGATCGTTGCTCAACGTCATCACACCAGGAGCGAGACGCGACAGGTGACCATCTGGGAGTACCTGCGCGACCCGGGGCCCTGGTTCAACACGGAGGCGTACACCACGCTGCAGATTGGGATGTTCACCGTAGGAGCCGTCTTTTGGATCGTCGTTTACCTCATCACAATCCGCCGGCTGGTCACAGTCCGCGAACTAGCCATCCCCTTCATCGCGGTGACACTCAATTTCGGCACCGAGATCACGACCTCGATCTTCTTCGTTCCCGACATGGGGTCGGTTTTGGTCATTGCCTACTGGGCGTGGATGGTCCTCGACGTATTCATCGTGATCGGTCTGTTCCGATACGGGCACAAACAGGTGAGGACACCGTATCTAAGGAAGAGGTTCCGACTGCTGATGGCCGGCTGGATCCCGCTCCTCTTCCTGGTCCAATGCACCTTCATTCTCCAGTACGACCTGCCGATGGCGCCCCTCAACTCGTTCATCATCAATCTGGTGATGAGCGCCGCGTTCATCTACCTGTTCTTCGTCCCCACCTCAGAGCCCAGCTCCAAGGCGATCGGCTGGTGCAAGTTCCTCGGCACCGGAATCATCGGAGTCATGTTCTACACCAAGTATCCCGAGAACAATGCGCTGACCAGCCTCTATCTGGCAGTTGCTCTACTCGACATCTACTACCTGGGCCTCCTCTACAAGGTCAGACCGCCATCGGTGCAGGATGCAGCCACGGTTTGAGGGCTGGGAGGACCGCTTCCTCCCGCCGGGAAGTGCCCCGTCGACCGACGAGCTCAAGAAGCACCGCAACCTGGTCTTCGTCTGTTTCCTGACCGGCGCACTCGCCCTCATCTACTGCGGGGTCTCGGTTGTGGTGGGCTTCCCGGTCGGCGTCTACGCGATGGCGGCGAGTGGGCTCGCGATGGCAGCGTTGCCTTTCCTCGTCAAGAGGGGGATGAGCCGGACAGTGGTCGCCAACGTCTACATCGGGATCATCTTTCTCGACACCGTCCTGATCACCACCACGAGCGGAGGATTGAGCACGTCGATCACCAGCCCCTACGTCGCCATCATCCCGATGCTGGGTCTCATGCTGATCGGGGCCAGAGCGGGTCTGATCTGGTTTCTCGTGGTCGTCGCCGAAGTCTTGATCCTGGGCATCGCGGAGCTGGCCGGTGTGGACTTCCCTTTGACTTTCGATGCCGACGTCGACGCTGCTTTCAAGCTCGCCGCGTTCCTCGGCCTGGTGGTCATCATCTTCCTAATAGTTCGCGACTTCGACGCCATTGCGCGGACTGCGCTCCGCCAAGTCGAGGAGGAGAGGGAGAAGACTCAGGCCTTGCTTCTCAACATCCTCCCCGAAGACGTGGCAGAAGAGCTGAAAGCCACCGGTCACGCCCAAGCCCGGGAGTTCGACGAGGTGACCGTCCTGTTCAGCGATTTCCAGAACTTCACCGAGATCAGCTCGGATATGACCCCCACCACCCTCGTTGAGGAGTTGAACACCTGCTTCTACGCCTTCGACTCCATCATGCGGGACCACGGTCTGGAAAAGATCAAGACCATCGGTGACGCATATATGGCTGTTTCCGGCTTGGCCCTGGGCGTAGGGTCGTCGCCTTCGAACGCACTCCAAGCCGCTCTGCAGATGCAGCAGTTCATGGACCGCCACGTCACCGCCAACCGGATAGCAGGAAAGCCAGCATTCGAGATGCGGATCGGAGTCCATTCCGGGCCCGTCGTGGCCGGTGTGGTCGGAGATACGAAGTTCCAGTACGACGTGTGGGGTGACACAGTCAACACCGCCTCCCGGTTGGAGGCTGCTGGGTCGGTCGGTGAAGTCAACGTGAGCGGAACCACGTTCGCCCTCGTGGAGCATCACCCTGCATTCCAGTTCGAGCATCGGGGAAAGGTCGAAGTCAAAGGCAAGGGCGAGATAGACATGTACTTCGCCAGATCCGCCCCACCGTCGGAAGCAGATGCACCCGAGAGCACGCGCGGCAGTTTTTCGTAGTGGTTCGAGACCGCGGTGTCCGGGTCAGGCCAGCCTCCTCGACCTCCGATCCAAGAGTCACCGGCTGTTGTCGATCCTCCTCGTCCACAGTTCGGTGCTATCACCATCCAGGACCACGATCAACGACCGACGGCGGTGGGCTCGACCGAGATGAATCCCGGGTAGATCCGGAGGAAAGGTGGACGACAGTGAGACTGTCGTAGTGGTGGAGAGTGGTGGCGAAGTCGTGTTGCTCTCACCGGTGCAGGCGGAAATCAGAAGGATGAGGGTCAGACCGGGCATCATCGACCTGGGAGCCATCAGAAGTCCTGGTAGAGCCTTCGGGCGTGGCCGGCCGGGTCGAGGTAGTACTCCTCGGGGGTGACATCGAGGGTGACCTTTCTCGTCGGTGCTTGCACCGTCGGCCCGGTCGCAACGAACTTCTGGATCACGTCTGCGTGAGGCTTGAGGGACCCGTCGGGTCGCACCAGCCCGAAATGACGTTCGTGCTTGGCGCCACCCGGGTCGCATGGGGGACGGTCCCATAGCTCGGGCGAGTAATCGGCGAAGCACCACAGAAACGACCCGGTCGACCCGACCTCGACCAGTTTGGGCAATACCTCCGCGATGTAGTCGGCGAGGGCTTGCTCGCCGGCCATGAACTGGTCGCGGTCGGCGCCATAGGCGTTCCAGCTCCACACCACCGACTCGGCGGTGTCGGGAGAAGTGCAGCCACCCCACTCCTCGGCCAGACATGGTTTTCCGCTGAGGGCGGTGACCAGGGCACAGAGGTAGGGGACGAAGTCGGGGTCGAGGTTGTTCCTCGCCCAGGGGATGTACATCGGGTAGCCGTGCATGACCGCCACGTCGGAGACGCCGAACACCTCGTTGACCCGAAAGCCGTTGTCCTCGAACAGGTTGGCGGTGTGGAGCCCGGTGGTCACCGGATGAACCGGGTCGAGCTCCTTGATCAGCCCTGTCATCTGCGACACCCACCCGGTGCCATCGGAGGCGGTGTTGGGCCAGGCGAACAGGTCGGGCTCATTGCCCAGGTTCCACATCCATATCCCGTCGTGATCGCGATACTCGGTGACCACCGTGTCGAGGAGGAGACGCTCGGCTGCTATCGCATCGGGGTCGTGGAACATGTTCCGGTAGGAATCGCCGACCACCTTGCCCTCGCTCAGGACCTGTCGCACATATCTCGAAGGCCAGGGAGCGTCGCCGTCGAGCAGCCAGCGGGGCGCCCAGTTGGGGCCGCTCATGTGCCCGGTGAAGAAGGTCACATCCAGACCGAGCCCTTTGGACGCGGCCAGATCGCAGACCACTCCTAGATCGCGGAGACGCTCAGATGAGACGGTGTTGGCGCTCGGCTGCCAATCGTCCCAGAGCAGGAAGATACGTGCGACGTCCATCCCGATCGACGCGATGAGGTCGAACTCGTCGGACACCTCCGACGCGTCGAAGTCCGCCCACCAATACATGGCCTTTCGCCTCGGCCAGTAATTGACTCCGGTCAGGAATCGCTCCATCGGGTTCCCATCCCTCTGAACGGATTGAAGAAGTGTCTGGCCACCTTATCGCCAGTTGCCCGGGGCTGAGAGCGCTCTCAACCTGTGTCGGCGGGGGCCTGGCCAGCCCGATATACCCTGCCGCCAATGGATGGCGGCAGCGGTAGGGGAGCTCTGGTCGCGTTCTTCGTGGGAGGGCTGCTGGCTGCCGGCAACCCGATCAGTGTCAAGTTCTCCAATCTCGAGCTCGACCCGTTCTGGGGCGCCACCGTCCGATTCGCCCTCGCCGCGGCGCTGATGCTGACCGTGATGGCGGCCCTCAGACTGCCGTTCCCCCGAGGGAGAGCGTTGTTGGGCGCGGTGCTCTACGGCACTGTCAACTTCGGGTTGGCTTTTGCCTGTCTGTTCTATGCACTCGTCGAGCTGGGTGCTGGGTTCCTCCAGGTGCTGCTCGGGGTTGTGCCGTTGACGGCCCTTCTCCTGGCGGTGGCCCAGCGTCAGGAGCGTTTGCGGGCGCCGGCAGTGATCGGCTCTCTCCTGGCTTTCATCGGGGTCCTCCTCATGTCGCGGGTCGCGCTTGGAGATGCCACCTCCATTGTTTCGATCCTCGTGGCAATGGCCGCAGCGCTGTGCCTTGCCGAGGGCGCCGTGCTGGTTCGCATCTTCCCGCCGGAGCACCCCGTGACGCTGAATGCAGTGGGGATGACCGTTGGGGCGGTGATCCTCTTCATCGGATCGCTCATCGCCGGCGACAGCCTGAAGATGCCGACCCTCGAGGCGACCTGGCTCGCCATGGCCTACATGGTGGTTATCGGGTCGGGAATCCTCTTCGTCCTTTGGGTCTACGTACTGAAGCGGTGGGACGCATCGCGGGCCGCGTACAACTTCGTTCTCACGCCTCCCATTGCGGTGTTGTTCTCCTACTGGCTGCTCGACGAGGAAGTTGGCATCGAGCTGGTCTTCGGTGGCGCTCTTATCCTCGTCGGGGTCTACATCGGCGCCCTGCGCCGCCAGACGCCCCTGGTGGACGCTCCGGTCTAGACATCCTACGGGCGTAGGCCCTCATTTCTGTTCTTGCCTGGATCCACGATCCAGACCTTTCCACACGTCAATATGGTGTGATCCGCATTTGAACGAAAGGAATTCGAGTTGAGTCGCCGCTTCTTCGTCCTCTTGACCGGTGTCACGTTGGTGTTGGCTGCCTGTGGCGACGGCGAGGTGTCGGACACCACGTCTACTTCCACGACCATTGCTCCGGTCACCACGACAACGACCGCACCCACCTCCACTACTACAAGTGCATCGACCACGAGCACGTCGGGGCCAGCCACTACAACCGTCACGGTGATCGATACCAATGACCTCGCTGAGGGCTCGGGATGCACGCCAGGAGGAGGCTCCTTGCCCGACGGCGAATGGTATGGCTTCGTCGTCTCCCGGGGCGACGATTCAATCGAGTTCGACCTGGCCTGTTGGTTTTCCGGGGATGGGGCGGTGCTGGCTTCCGCCGAGGACGGCGAGGAGTCTCCGCCGCCAAACGACTACTACGTCCGCAACGCCAATCCCGAGACGAGAGACGTCCCGGTGGCCTCAGATGTCGAAGTTGTCTTCTACCCGGACGGCGACCCGACAAACGAAGACACGGTGAGTTACGAAGAGTGGGTCGCCCTCGTGGCGCAACGGGGCTACGAGCTCGGCGTTTGGCTCGAGGTGGAAGGAGGCCTGATCACCGCGATCCGTGAGCAGTGGGTGCCGTAAACACTCAATGCCCCTGCAACTGAGAGTCGCCAGTCCCCGGCTGACCCCACGGGATAAGGTTGGCGGAAGTGAGCTCGGCACGTCCGCATGTGATGGCGATGGTCCTCGCCGGTGGGTCGGGGAATCGGCTGCTCCCACTGACCCGGGACCGGGCTAAGCCCGCGGTTCCCTTTGCCGGTCACTATCGGCTGATCGACTTCGCCCTCTCCAACCTGGTCAACGCCGGGTACCGGCGGATCGTGGTCCTCACCCAATACAAGAGCCACAGCCTCAACCTCCACCTGTCCCTCACCTGGCGCATGTCGACACTGCTCGGCAACTACGTGACGTCGGTCCCGGCCCAGATGCGGCTCGGGGAGCGTTGGTTTCTCGGTTCGGCCGACGCCATCTTCCAGAACCTCAACATCCTCCACGACGAGAACCCACAGCACGTCCTCGTCTTCGGCGCCGACCACATCTACCGGATGGACCCGGCTCAGATGCTCGAGCAGCACATGGACACCAAGGCAGGGGTCACGGTGGCAGCCATCCGAACCCCGATCAACGAGGCGTCACAATTCGGTGTGATCGAGAAGGGTGACAGCACCAGAATCGACGCCTTCCGGGAGAAACCCACCGACCCCAAGCCTCTGCCGGACGATCCGTCCATGGTGCTCGCCTCGATGGGCAACTACATCTTCGAGACTGACTTCCTCTTCGACTTGGTACGGGCCGACTCGGAGTCAGCCGAGTCGAAGCACGACGTCGGGGGCAATCTGATCCCGGGCGCGGTGGAACTGGGCGAGGCTCATGTCTATGACTTTGCCGACAACGCGGTCCCCGGCTCGCTGGACCGGGACCGGGGCTATTGGCGTGACGTGGGGACCCTCGACTCATACTTCGATGCCCACATGGATCTGGTGGACCCCGAGCCGGTGTTCAACCTCTACAACGACCAGTGGCCGGTATACACGGCGGGACGCACGGTGGCTCCGGCCAAGATCGTCTCGGAGATGGGCAATCCGGGGGCGGTGGTCGACTCCATTCTCTCCAACGGGGTCATCGTCTCCGGGGGGACGGTGCGTCGGTCGATTCTCTCTCCGGGTGTCCACGTCGAAGGAGAGGCCATGGTGGAGAATGCGATTCTGCTCGACGGGGTGCGAATCGGGGCCGGCGCAGTGGTCAGAAACGCCATTGTCGACAAGAACGTGCAGGTCCCGCCCCAGGCTCAGATCGGAGTTGACCCCGATCGTGACCTGGCGAGGTTCGATGTCTCGGCGGCCGGGGTGGTGGCCATTGGGAAAGAGGACGAGATCACCGAGCCGAGGTGATCTCCTTGTACAACTCGCGATATCGGGTTGCCGGGCCGTCCCAGGACCAGTCGTGGCTCATCCCTCGCCTCCGAATCTCCCCTCGTCTCTTGGTCCAGCGCCAGGCCCGGACTGCACGTTCGAGGGCGTCGGCCACGGCATCTGAGCTGGGCGTCTCGGCGACGAAGCCATTCCCCAACTCTCCGTCAGCGTCGGCATCAGTCACCGTGTCGTGGAGCCCTCCGACGTCAGTCACCACCGGGATCGCCCCATAGCGCATTGCCTGCATCTGGGTGAGCCCGGCCGGCTCGAACCGACTGGGCATCAGGTACAGGTCGGCGGCCCCGAAGATGCGGTGCGACATTCCTTCGTCGTACCCCTCAACGAAGGCGAAACGGTCTGCCAGTCGCCCCGCCGTCTGGGTGGCCTCATCGGTGAGATCCTTGTCTCCGGACCCGAGCAGAACCATGCGGGCGCCGAGGTCGGGTAGTGCTTCGGCGGCTTCCAGGGCGAGATCCACCCCTTTCTGATCGGTCAGCCGGGTCACCACGCCGATGATTGGCTCGGTGCTCGGCTCCCAACCCAACTCGCCGGACAGATGACGACCGATCTCACGTTTGCGGCCGGCGTTGGCAACGTCGTATTGGACCGGGAGGTAGGGGTCGGCGGCCGGGTTCCACACTTCGGTGTCGATCCCGTTGAGTATCCCCGAGAAGTCGTCACCCCGCGCGGCGAGCGCGTCGTGCGCCCCAAAACCCGTCGCGGGACGTAGGGCCTCGGCCGCGAATGTGGGGCTGACCGTGACCACCCGGTCGGCCAGGGCAATCGATCCGGTCAACGGGTTGGCGCCCCCATACCACTCGTAGGCCTGGGCTTGGTATGCGATCAAGTCCAACCACGCCCCGTCGGCTGCTCCTTGATAGGCCAGATTGTGAATGGTGAGCACGGTTGGCGGCGGCTCGGAGAGAAAGCCGAGGGCGGCGCCGGTGTGCCAGTCGTTGAGATGAAGCACGTCCGGCGCGTCGGCTCTGGCGAGAGCCGCCACCGCTGCGGAGAAGGAGAAGAATCGGGTGTCGTTGCCGGGCCAGCCCCGGCCTTCGGCGTCGTTGTAGGGATGGGGACGGGCCATGGTCGGGGTGACGACCAGTGAGACGTTGCCAAAGCCGTTGAGCGAGCCGCGACGGACACGGGCCGGACCCGCCCAGTCGGGAACGTCGAGCGATTGCTCGTCGGTCTGCTCGAGTGGAAGCCAGCCATAGTCGGGCAATACCACCTCGACCTCGATGTCCTGGCGCCGGAGGGCTTTGACCAGCCCCGATGCCGCGTCGCCGAGACCGCCGACTTTCACAAATGGTGCCAGCTCAGCCGTCGCAAAGAGTCCCCGCATCGGCTGATGTCTAGCAGTTTGACCGCGGAAAGTGCTGCCGGATCGCTTCAAGTGGTCAGCGGTCCGAGGTGACTCCGTTGATTCGGTCGAGGAGCTCGTGATCGACGAGCGTGTCGTACTCGGGGTGACGCCTTATCCAGCTGGCGATGAAGGGGCAGACCGGAACCACCGTTCCCCCGTTGGTCTTGACGTCGTCGAGGGCGTAGCGGGCCAGAGCCGAGCCCACACCAGCTCGTTTGTGGGCCGGGTCGACTTCGGTATGGACGAAGATGTGACGTTCGTTGCGCAGGTGGTAGACGGCGACGCCGACGATCTCACCGTCGATCTCGGCGACGTAGCGATGGTTGTCGGGTTCGTGTCGGAGTTCCATGTCACGAGCAACTTAGGCGCGGTGCAAGCCGCTCGGGTCTCGGTCTCGTAACCTCACCGGGTGCCCAATCGAACCACCGAGGTCCGCGTCGACGCAACGCTGCGTCGCATCATCGTTGGTTTTCGACTGGTGTCAGCGGTGTGGATCACCGTGCTCGGGATCATCGCCGTCGTTGCCTGGGACGCGGATCAGGTAGTGGTCTTCGCAGCCGTGGCGGCTGTCTGGGTCTGGTCGGTTGTCACCTTCTGGCTTGCTGCGACCGGTCGCTTCGAGAGCCTGATCTGGCTGGTGATTGACCTCGCCGTCGCTGTCGCAGTCGTGGCATCAGATGCTTTCGACGGAGCGACAGAAGGCGGTTTCGTGGGTGGCTACCCGATGTCTTCGGTGTTGTTGTGGGGATATGCCTACCGCATACCGGGCGGTCTCGGCTCAGCCGCGGTCATTGCTGCCGGATTCGTCGTGCTGGGCGTGTTCAACCTCGCCGGCAACGTCGTCACCGCGATTCTCTACCTGGCGGTTGGTGGAGTGGCGGCATGGGCTTTCGAGTCGATCCGGACCAGCGAGCAACGTCGAATGAGAGCTGAGGCCGAACTCGAAGCGGAGCGAGCGGCACGAATCAGGATCGAGGAACGGGCCGACGTCGCCGCGCATCTCCACGATTCGGTGCTGCAGACCCTGGCGCTGATCCAGAAGGGCTCGTCGGATCCTGCCGAGGTGCGCAACCTCGCCCGGGTGCAGGAGAGAGAACTGCGCACATGGCTGCTGGGCGCGAGTCAACACGGAGCCACCCTGATGGGCGCCCTGGAGGCAACCTGTTCCGACATCGAGAAGCGCCACGGCGTAGCGGTCGAATTGGTGTCGGTGGGGGACCGTCGCCTCGATGAGAGGCTCGCCGCTCTTGTCGGAGCGACGAGCGAGTCGGTGATGAACGCCGCAAAACACGCCGGGGTCGAGAAGGTGTCGGTCTTCGCTGACGCCACGTCCAGCCCTGTCAAGGTGTTCGTCAGGGACCGGGGGGTAGGTTTCGATCCCGCCACCGTCGACGAGGACCGTCAGGGCTTGGCTCAGTCAGTGAAAGGGCGCATGGATCGTCACGGGGGCTTGGTGGAGATCGTGAGCAGCGTTGGAGCCGGGACCGAGGTTCGCCTTACCATGCCGGCCCCGAGCGATCCGGGTGGTGCGAGCCATGAGTGACAAACTGCGGGTGTTTCTGGTGGACGATCACGATCTGTTCCGCGCCGGGGTCCGCGCCGAGATCGGCGAGCACGTGGAGCTGGTCGGGGAGGCTGATGCGGTCGAGACAGCAATAGAGCTGATCCGCGAGCGGGTTCCCGAAGTCGTCCTGCTCGATGTGCATTTGCCCGGCGGCGGCGGCCGGGCAGTGATCACCGCTGTGAGAGAGACCCATCCCGAGATCCGGTTTCTTGCACTCTCGGTGTCCGACGCTCCCGAGGACGTGGTCGATGTGGTCCACGCCGGCGCCAGGGGTTATGTCACCAAGTCGATCACCTCCGACGAGTTGATTGCTGCCATCGAGAAGGTGGCCACCGACGATGTGGTCTTCTCCCCGAAGCTGGCCGGATTCGTCCTAGACGCCTTCACCGCCCTGGATCCTGGTGACGTCGACGACGAGTGGGCTTCGTTGACAGCACGCGAGCGGGAGGTCCTTCAACACATCGCCCGTGGCTACACATATCGGGAGACCGGCGAGACCCTGTTCATCTCGGTGAAGACGGTCGAATCCCATGTCGGCTCGGTCCTGCGCAAGCTGCAACTGACCAACCGCAATGAGCTGACCCGTTGGGCCGCCAAGCGAGAACTGATCTAGGCCCCGCCAGACCCGTTTTGAAACCCGTTTTGGCGCGGGTCACCGCCCGGCTAGCGCCACCTCCAGCTCCGGGCAGGAGTTTGCACAGGGCTTGGCCTTGGCCGCGTGATCGAGCAGCCGGGCGTGGGCGTACTCGTGGATCACAGCATGGGCCAACAGGTCGCGAGGGACATCGCGGTTGGTGCGGACGATCGGGCCGTACCCCGTCGGCTTCCAGCTCCGGAACAGCTCGTCCCCGGTGAGCTCGGCGAGACAGCTGAGCAGCGACTCGTCGAGCTGGAGTGAGTGCACCGCCCTCCGGTACTCGTGCGAGGTGGTGAGCAGGGCGAAGATGATGTTCATCAAGCAGAGCCCGGTTTCCAGGTCGAGCCGTAGCCAGCGCCGTTTGGTGGAGACATCGATCGGGTCGACGTGCAACATCGAGAAGTCGAGCGGTGTGGTCCGCTGCTCAGGCCTAGCCAGTGGCCGTCTCCCCAAACCGGCCAGGATCTCGTAGAGGTTGAGGTCGTGCACGATCACCGCGTTGTCGTCCAGCTCGTCGAGCCGGCCCGGTCTCAGCACCGGCTCGTCGAGACCGCTGTTCCTGGCGATGAACGCCAGCACGTTGGTCTCCAGCACGAAATGGCGCAGCAACAGTTCGCCGCCTTCCTCCGACACGCATCGTGAGAGGAAGAAGATCCCGAGTTTGTCGAGCAGATTGTGCGACGAGAACTGGAACGGCAGCAATCGCTTGATCAGCACGATTACAGCCACCACCACCCTGCTCAGGATCCGGGCCGGGGGCCTGACATATCGGTGCGACCATCGGGTCTGATCGATCTCGAGCAGACGTAGGGCTCGCCGGTCGAAGTGAAACGTGGGGTCTCCGTTCAGGGCGTCCCAGATTCCCGGTCCTGGACCATCGATCATCTGACTTGGTCTGGCGTCATACATCTTCGATCTCCTCCAACTGCAGTGCGTAGAGCCGGGCAACAACCCGCGCCGTGTGGACAATGGATCGTGCGATTTCGGGGGTGATCAGGTCGGAGCGGAGGATCTCGAACATCTTCTCCGTGTGCTCCTCGTCGGCACCACCGTGGTATTCGATGAACGTCACCTGATCGGAGCTCAGCTCGAGCTGGTCTTTGATCAGCTCCACCCATCGGGTCGCCTTGTTGGCGCCGAGGCCTTCGATGATGTACATCGCCCCGAGCAGGTCGAAGGGGTTCTCGCGACTTGCCTGGTTGAACATGAAGGCCGACAACGCCTCCGAACCCGCGTTCTTTCGCCCGCTCTGGATGTCCTCGAGGGCCCCGCCGACGGCGACGTAGTCGTTTTCCAGCATCCGGAAGTCTTTCTGCTCCTCGGCGGCATGTTCGATGAACTCGGCGCGCAGGTCGGTGTACTCCACGGTGAGGTTGGAGGCAGCCCTGGTGATCCACCGAGCACCCTCCCGGACCTGCTGGCGCAGGTTGTAGAGGAGTGCTCGGTAGTCATCGAGAGTGGCTTTCCGGTTCTCGA
>DASWKK010000094.1:0-5322 GCA_036396655.1 Acidimicrobiia bacterium | reverse complement strand
ACGGCCCCGATGGATACGGCTCCTGACGGTGCCGACCGGGACCGCGACCGCCTGGGCAATCTCCTCGTAGGAGAGCCCGACGACGTCACAGAGCACCACCGCTTCCCTGAACTCGACCGGGAGCTCGAGCAGGGCCTTCTGGACATCGTCGCCGATGGAGATGCGTGCGTACTCGGTGTCGGCAGAAGGAGCGCTGGCCAAATCCCAACGATCGACTTCATCCGGCAATGGGGCGGTGGGACGCCGATTTCTGCGACGGACGTCATCGAGGAATGCGTTACGGGTGATCCTCCACAGCCAACCTTCGAAGCTTCCCGGTTGATAGGAGGCAAGACCCTTGCGGACCCGAAGCAACACCTCCTGGACCAGATCTGACGCGTCGTCGCTGTTACCGGTGAGCCGGTAGGCAAAGTTGTAGATCTTCCGTCCATAGACACGCGCAACCTCTTCCCAGGTGAGTGGGACGGACTCCGTCACAGGAGACCTACCTCAACAACGCCGCCATGGCGGGTCGGGTTCCTAGGAATCCGGGTTTTGCGTGTCCGAAGCCGGGACGTCCGTTTCGGTCTCAGATCCTTCTGCGATCCCTTTGCGGAACTCCTTGGCAGAAGCCCCCAGCGAGCGGGCCAGATCTGGAAGCTTCCTCGCTCCAAACACGAGGAGAACGATCAGCAGGACGATCAGCAGCTCTTGAGCTCTCAATCCACCGAACAAATGAGTCCTCCTTCTCCCGTCATCTTACCCGTCCCGGCATCTGAGAGGTCATCGGCTATCCCAGCGCCATCGAGTCGATGAATGCCTGGGCCCGCTCCCGGGTGACAAATCGAATCCGCTTGTCCTTGTCCTCGATGTCGTGGGTCATGAACGGCCCGTATTTGTCACTGATCAACAGGCCCCGGGCCGCCCCCGACATGCCGAACTCCACGACGAATTTGCGGATGACAGCCTCGTCGAGCTCGGGATGCTGGCCGGGGCGGTAGATGTCGGTGCGAATGAAGGTGTCGACCGTGCCCTTTCTGGCCATGTAGACGTCGGGCTCACCCTGGGAGATCAGCTTGTACCCGAACAGCTCGAGCAAGGCGAGGATGAACTCCGGCCCGCTGATCGAGTCGGGGTCAACGCCACGTGCCCTCAGCCCGCGGTCTAGGCCCATCGGTACCTTCAGCTCTCCGAGCAACGGGCCCAACTCGTCGGCGGGCACCCGGACCGCGGTCTCGTAGCTGATCGAGTGGTCAACTTCGAACTGTGAGGCGAAGGGATCCCGGGCGACATGAGTCAGGTCGAAGACCGCGCTCTCGATCATCGGAGGCAGCTCGCCGGGTGAAGGCAGCTTGGAGCGGCCGACCTCTCTCACATCCTCCCGACCGGCAAACACCACGATCTCGGTCACGTCGGATATGGGAAGAGTGTGCCGCTTCTCTCTCACAACCTCGACGGCTTCGTCCACCAAGAGGTCGTTCAGGATCGGGTCGTTCTCCTCGGGCATCGGCACATCGAAGGTGACGCGTGCCTCGGTCCCGTGGACGTGGAAGTCTTTCACTGGAGCGGTGCGGAGGGCCGGCTCGGGCTCGGGGGAACCGGCGCGAAGCCACGACTTGTCGTCGAGATCGATCTCCGCGGCTCTCTTTCGTTGTCTCCGCAGACTCACGGCGATGACCGCCAGGACTACCAGTGCGACAAAAACGAGGCCAGCGGTCTCCATCGGTTTCCCTCTCTATTCCAATGATCCGAGTCTAAGGGTTCGAGCCGTCGTCGGGGACCAGGCCTTGCTCGGCGATCTCTTCGAGCGGGATCTCTGCGGTTGGCTCGTCGGCGCCGGCGTTGAGACGTTCGATCATCCGACCTTTGGAGGCGACGGTTCCAAACGCGGTTACTACGTCGCCACTCCGTAGGACGGTGTCGCCGGTCGGCACCTCGACCTCACGCCCCCTTCTGATCGAGACCAGAGTCGAGCCTTCGGGCCAACCCACCTCGCGAATGGCGCGCCCGTCGGCCATCGACCCCGGTGGGATGCGGAATTCGAAGTATCCCGCCCCCGGGTCGGTACGCAGGGCAAGCCGGGCCCGGTGGAGCTCGAGATCGGTGCTCGAGGTGAGTGCTTCGTGATAGGCGCGGACAGCATCCTCCCGGCGGAACATCCCGACCAACTGTTCCGGGTGGTCCTCGGCGACCACGGGCAGCCGCCCAACCCCCAGTACGGCCATCCGCTCCAAGGCGGTGGAGACCGGGGTGCTCGGGACCACGGTGGCGGGACGTTGGGTCATGACCGTGGAGACCGTGGAACGGGGGTCCTCGGCCCGGGAGATGTCCGACATGGTGATGATCCCTACCAAATGGCCCATGTCGACCACGGGAAGCCCATGGGAACGAGCCTGATGCAACCGTTGCTCGACATCGGTCAGAGGATCGTTCGGCCCGCACACGATGGGCGTCTCCGCCATCACCGATCCGACGGTCACGGTGTCGAGGAGGTCGAGCTGGCCGGCCTGACGGATCTTGATCCCCCGATGACGCAGCGCCATCGAATACACCGAGTCGGGATTGAATCTCTCGGCGAGAAAGGTGGCCAGCGTCGCGGTGAGCATGAGGGGAAGGATCAGGTCGTAGTCGCGAGCACCGGTGACCTCGAACACGATCAGGATCGCAGTGAGCGGGGCCCGGCCCACCACGGCAAACATGGCAGCCATCCCAACGACGGCGAAGGCGCCGGGCTGTATCGCAGGGGTGAGCGTCCAAACCGGAGCGACCAGCCGGGCAAACCCGGTGCCCACGGCGGCGCCCATGAAAAGTGACGGCATGAACGCGCCACCTGACGCCCCCGAGGAGATGGTGAAACTGGTGGCCACCGCCTTGCCCACGGCGAGAAGGATGAACACCCACCAGAAGTCGGAGACCGAACCGGTTATCGAGGAGACCCTCTCCCCGAGCAACAGGTCGTTGGTGGTGTTCTGACCGGTGCCGAAAAGCCTGGGCTCGAAGTAGATGAGGCCAGCCACGACAAGACCGGCGAGGGCAGGACGCAAAAAGCCCAATGATCGATCCGGTTTCCTGACGAAGGTCTCGATCCGATCGATCAGCTTCAGGAATATGATCCCTATTGCCACCACCACTATGGCCAATCCGGCATAGAGGAACAGCTCTCTGACGTCTCCCAGTTGATACGTTCCCGCCTGAATGGCGAGCTCGGGACCGACGATCCTTCGTGTGGTGACGGCGGCGGTAACGGATGCGATCACGACTGCCGACATGTGTCGCGATGCGAAGGAGGAGAGGATGACTTCGAGGGCGAAGAGCATCCCGGCGATCGGAGCGTTGAAGGTCGCGCCGATCCCCGCCCCCGCCCCGGCGGCAACCAGCGATCTGACCTGATCCTCTCCCAGATGGAAGCGGCGGGAGATCACCGACCCGACCGCGGCCCCGATCTGGACTATCGGGCCCTCGCGGCCGCCCGAGCCACCAGTTCCAACCGTGGCCGCGGTGGCGAGAATCTTGAGCGGGATGATCCGCGCCCGCATCCGCCCCCCGTGGACTTCGAGCGCAGCGATCGCGTCGGGGACCCCGTCACCGGCGACCTCAGGGGCAAGACGCCGCGCGATGAACCATGCGAAGAGAAAGCCTGTGGGAACGGTGAGAAAGATCCAGGCGTGCCCTTCGTCAATAGCGAAGGGCAGGAAGAACTCCTCGAGCCATTCGACCAAGGAGATGAGCCCCGCGGCACCCACGCCCACACCCACGCCGATCAGAGCCGATATGGCGAGGAACCCGCCCATCTGACGCTCGGCCAGGACCCCGACAGCGGGCAGACGGCGGAGGCTCTCCAACGGTTTGGTCACGGGGGCAGCGTATTCGCATCCCGGAAATTCCCGGGCGTCGTACAGAATGGGCACGGTGAAGTTCCGATCTCACCTGACGCGACCCCTCGATCCGGCGAGCCCCTGGAACCGTGCTGCAGTGTTCCTTTCGGTGGCAGCCGGAGTCATCGGCGCCACCCTCACGCTCGGCTACGACCGCGATCTGATGCTGGCGTTGCAAGCAGCAGGGACCACGATCCTGGCCTGGGCGTTGGTCCGCGAGCTCAATCCGGATCACCAGATGTCGGCAATCGTGGCTGCGGTACTCGCCGGAGGATGGGCGCTCATCGGGCGGCCCACCACACTGCTCCCTTTCGCCGGCCTACTCCTGATCGCGAGACTTCTGGTCGAGACCACCGGTCGCCGCCCTCTCCCGATCGACCTGGGAGCGGTCGCCATCTTGGCCACCGTCATCTCCATCACTCCTTTGGGCTGGGTGATGGGTTTCGGTCTGGCCGTCGCCATCTACGTCGACGACCGCATGGCCGAAGCGCCCAAACGCCAGACCCTGCTCGCCGCAATGGCCGCTGCGGTGGGCTCGTCGGCCGTCGTGACCCTGACCCGAGCGCTTCCCGAAGCGTTGCCCACGATCCGGCCGCTCTTGACAGCACTCATCGGTCTGCTCGCCCTTTACGCCGTGATGAGGGAACCGGTCGAGCCTGTGAGCTTCACCGACAGCCGCGACAGACGCTTCCTGCGACGCGACCGTCTTCACGTCGGCAGGGCGGTGGCCGGTATCCTGCTCTTCATCGGTTCTTTCATCTCGGGCGCCGCCGCATCGGTGGTGGTTCCCATGGCGATGTCCCTGGCCATCGCCCTCGTCTCCACCGAGTTGGAGCGACTACAGAGGTCCTACCCCCGCCCCCGCGGCTGAGGCGCGGGTGCCCCTTTTCTCGGAGGGGGTTAACTTGGGGGTCATGTGTAGATCGATCAAGGTTCTCAGGGAGGGAGCGACGCCTGCCCCTTCGGAAGAAATCGAGGCGGCCGCCCTCCAATTTGTACGCAAGATCTCCGGTTTCAGCAAGCCGGCGCACCACAACGAAGACGTCTTCAACCAAGCGGTGCTCGAGATCAGTTCGGCCTCACAACGTCTGCTCGACTCGCTGCAGATCCGGGGCGCCAAGGCCTCCTAGTGTCCTAACAAGTGGATTTCGCTTGCTGTTTTGGCGAGCAATTGTCGCTCCCGGCGGGCTGCCCCCCTCGCCCGGCCAACGGCCGGACGGTCCCCCCGCTGCGCAGGGGGACAACAAAGACGCGTTGTCCCCGCGGACTGCCCCCCTCGCCCGGCCTACGGCCGGACGGTCCCGACGCGTTGTCCCCCCTTTCCGAAGGGTGTCCTGTCGCGGGTGGGGTGCGACGGTCATCTGGTGATGCTGGTTTTGGGTTGGATGATTTGGGCTGGGGTTTTGCCTTGGTTCCATTTGCCTCGGTGGGGTCGGTTCCAGTTGTAGTGGTGGACGTAGTTGTTGAG
>DASWKK010000093.1:0-47922 GCA_036396655.1 Acidimicrobiia bacterium | reverse complement strand
GTGAGTTCCGTGCGTGTAGCGCCGAGACATCGGCGTTCCTGGCAAGGACGCAGGACGAAGGCGCACCCGGTGCGGTGCGTTGAGGACGAGGACGCAGCCAGGGGCGTCGAGGGCCGGCGGGACATGCGTGAGACTTGCGAGCCGGTGCACTAGGTCCGTCCGAGTCGCGAAACGCCGGGGTGATCGTCAGCTGTCACCGGGCGGGGCCGGCGGAGGCGTCCCGTGAGTGTGGAAGGACTCGATGGTCTTCAGTCCCCAGGCCTGACCCTTGGCCCGGTCGGTCTCGGTCCAGGTTATGAGCTCCCAGTCGGGGGCCAGGACGAGCCGGGCACCCGCGTTGACCACCTCGATCCTGTTGCCGCCCGGCTCCCACACGTACAAGAAGAAGGTCTGCTGGATGGCGTGCTTGTGGGGCCCGGTTTCGATGAAGACGCCATTCTCGAGGAAGATGTCGGCGCCCCGGAGGATGTCCTCGCGCTGGTCCACAGCGAAGGCGATGTGGTGCAACCGTCCCCGGGTCTTCGTCGAGTCGGCGGTGTAGACGACGTCATAGCCTTTGTTGGTGAAGGTCAGCCAGATGCCGGCGATGCGGCCATCGTCCAGTTGTATCTGCTCGGTGGGCTTGGCTCCCAGCACTGACACCAGAAAGTCGCGGTTGGGCTCCACGTCTGCCGCCAGGTAGTTGACGTGGTCGAGACGGCGGACCCCGATGCCATGATCGGGGCGGCGTTGTGCCTGGTTCTTCAGGGCCGGCGTAGCCGCACCCGAAGCCGTGAACCGCTCAGATTCGAAGTAGAGATCCCAGTGGTGCTCGTCGGGATCGACGAAGCTGTAAGTCGACCCTCGACCCGGCTGGCTCTCCCCCAACCCTCTCCCCATACCGGACGTCTCGATCGCTTCGGTGCGACGCTGGAGAGCCTCCGGGTCGGCGGCGCGCAGCCCCACCCGACCGATGCCGGCCTGGGGCCTGGCAGTCAGCTTGAGGCTGAACAACTCGTAGTCGTCCCATGTGCGCAGGTAGGCCACATCGGGAGCCGACTCCACCACATCCATCGTCAAGACATCGGTGAAGAAGCGAAGACTCTCGTCGAAGGTCGGGGTGAACAGCTCCACGTAGCCGAGGTGGGCGATGTCGAGGTTGCTACGGATGGCCACTCCTCCGGTCATCGGGTCAACCCTCCCACTCTACGTCGGGGAGACGGAGGCGTGGCAGTGCCAATCATCAACAAGGCCCGGGATCGGTCTTGCCGGGTTCCCTACACTCGCGGGGGATCGGATCCAATGGGCATACGGATGGAGAAGCGACATGGCTGGGAGTTTGGAAGAGCTTCTCAACGCCACCGGGAACATCGTCGGCAGGCTGCGCAATGTCGAGCTGGGCCCAAACGTTTACCCGGGGGTGCCGCCTGAGTTCACCAATTGGCGGGACGAGCAGGAGGCATGGCAGACGACCGCCATCCTCTTCGACCTTTCGTACCACATGGTGGACCTGGCAATCGAAGGTCCCGACGCCCTCGACCTGTTGTCCCATGTCGGGTTCAACAGCTTCGAAGGGTTCAGTGTCGACCAGGCCAAGCACCTCGCACCCTGCAGCTACGACGGGTACGTCATCGGGGACGTGATCCTCTTCTACCTGGGCGAGGGGTCGTTCAACCTGGTGGGTAGGGCTCCTGCCCTGAATTGGATCCGCTACCACGCCGAGACCGGGGGGTTCGACGTGAGCCACGAATGGGACGAACGGACCGTGCTGAGGAAGGACCCGTCGCGTCGCAAGTCGTACCGCTTCCAGATTCAAGGACCCACCGCCCTGCCCATCATGGAGAGGGTGCTCGGGGCGCCACCACCCGACGTCAAGTTCTTCCACATGACGACCGTGGAGATCGCCGGTATTCCCGTCCGGGCTTTGCGTCACGGGATGGTCGGCCAGCCCGGGTTTGAGCTGTTTGGCCCTTGGGAAGGAAAGGCGGCCGTGCAGGAAGCCATCCTGGCGGCCGGGGAGAATTTCGGCCTGCGGCGTTCGGGGTCACGGGCCTACTCCTCGAACACCCTGGAGTCGGGCTGGATCCCCTCACCGCTCCCGGCGGTCTACACCGGTGACTCGATGAAGTCCTATCGAGAGTGGCTGCCGGCCGATGGATACGAGGCGTCCGCCTCGATCGGCGGCAGCTTCTACTCGGAGAGCATCGAGGATTACTACTTCACTCCCTGGGACCTCGGGTATGGGAGGTTTGTGCGGTTCGATCACGATTTCATCGGTCGCGAGGCCCTCGAGGAGATGTCCAGTGAACCTTCCCGGACCAAGGTGACCCTTGCCCTGGTCGAAGAGGACGTGCTGCGGGTTGTCGCATCCCAGTTGGAGCCGGGCCATCGGGGCAAGTTCATCGAGTTCCCCTCGGCCGTCTACGCCATGCATCCCTACGACGCGGTGACGGTCCACGGGGAAACCGTGGGGGTCTCCACCTGGATCGGCTACAGCTCCAATGAGCGCAAGATGCTGACCCTGGCCGTGATCGACAACGAGTATGCCAAGCCGGGCACCGAGGTGACCCTGCTCTGGGGGGAGAAGGACGGCGGCTCCCGAAAGGTCAACGTGGAGCGGCACCAGCAGTACGAGATCCGGGCCATTGTCAGCCCGGTCCCGTACTCGGAGTATGCGCGGCAGTCGTATCGCGCCGATTAGGCGGGCCGCCGCGTCGCCCGATCAGGGCACGGAGAGTGGGGATCATCCCCCTCCGGATCCACAGGAACAGCACGATGATCAGCACCCCGTAGGCGAGCAGCCGGAGCTGGCCGAACTCGATGAGCACCTCGTCGATGGCGGTGAAGACCACCGCGCCCAGGATTGGCCCGAGCAGCGTGCCGATACCGCCGAACGCCAGCATCACTATCACCACGACGTCGACCTGGGCGAAGCCGAAAGTTGTGGGGCTGACCCGGCCTGCGGTGAAGGCGTAGGTGGCGCCCGCCATGCCGAGCATGGCCGCCCCGACTAGGGCGCCATACACCCGATAGCGCGCCACGTCGATGCCAGCGAGCTCGGCTGCCACCTCATCGTCCCTCAGCGCCCGGAACGCCCAGCCGACGTGAGATCGGCGCAGAAGCCCGTGCACGATGAGGAAGACGACCACCAAGGCGAGCATCAGGTAGTAGGGGGCGATCTGCTCCCTCAGGAAAGTCCCCGAGCCGGCCCCGATCTGGAGTCCCGCATCTCCGCCGGTGACCCCGCTCAAGCCAAGCAGCAGGTTCTCGAACGACAGGGCGAAGATGAGGGTGACTATCCCGGTGAAGATCACCCCGAGGGAGCGTCGCACTGCGATCCAGCTCAACAGCCCCCCGGTAACACCGGCCAACAGCGTCGCCGCCAGGATGCTGACGAGGACGGGGAGCCCAGCCCGGTCGGCGAGGATGGTGGCGCTGTAGCCACCGACCCCCGCCAGCGCCCCCACGCAGAGGAAGAGCTGTCCGGTGCTTCCGAAGATCAGGTTGAACCCGATCGCATACGAGGCGAAAGCAAGCCCGAGGATGGCGACCCCCATCAGGACCCGGGAGTCGCCGAGCCAGAGCGGGAAAAGGGCGAGCACTGCGGCCATCCCAGCGACGGTTCCGAGCATCGCGGTCAGGGAGCGGGAGGTGTGGGATTCGGCCCCTCCGACCAGGGAGGTGCCGGTCGCCCTGGAGAAGCGCTCACTCATTCCCGAACTCCGAGGAGCCCGGCGGGGCGGATCAGGATGGTCAAGGCTGCCGCCACCAGGAGGATGATCAGCGAGAGGAAGGTCCCGATGTAGGCGCTGGCGATGCTGTTGATGATGCCGAGGACGAGCCCGGCGAGAAACGCGCCCGAGATGCTGCCCAGACCTCCAACCACGGTCACGATCAGGGCGAGGACAGTGATCGAGAAACCGGCTCGCACATTGACCGGAGCCACCATCGATCGCGTCACCGCCACGATGGCGGCGAGCACACCGCTCAGGACGAGGATTATCCGGAGCATGTGGTGTGGGTCGATCCCGACCAGCCTGGCTCCTTCCTCGTTCTCGATCACCGACCGGATCGCCCGCCCCAGCCGGGTGAAGCGGAACAGGTAGAAGAGCACTGCCAGGACCAGCAGGGTGATCCCCGATGCCACCAGACTCCCCGTCCGCATCCGAACCCCGAGGATCTCCACCGCCTCCCCACCGACACGCAGGCTGAGCCCGCGCAGCGGAAAGCGCCAGTTGAGAAAACCGTCGACGATGAAGGCCACCCCGAGGGACAGGAGCAGACTGAGCAGGACCCGGGCCTCTCCCTGGAGGCGATAGACCGGGCGGAGAATGGTCACGTCGAGCAGCAAGCCCAGGAGGCCTCCGGCGAGCAGCCCCAGGCCCACTGCGGCCAAGAGCGGGACACCGGCATCCATGGCGAGCAGGACCACCATGGCGGAGATGACCGCCATCTGCCCGTAGGCGAGATTGAGGACACCGCCCAGCCCGTAGACCAGGGTGAGGCCGGTGGCCAGGACGCCGAACTGGAGCCCGAGCACGATCCCGTCGAGGATGCTGGCGGTCACGTCACTCCCAGATAGGCGGCGCGCACCCTCGGATCAGCGGCCAGCTCTTCCGAGGTTCCGTCCAGACCGATCACGCCGTTCTCCAAAACGTATCCGCGGTCACTGATCGCCAGGGCCAGGGGGACCTGTTGCTCGGCGACGAGGATCGTCAGTCCCTGGCCTCGGAGCACGTCGAGGGCTCGATATGCCTCGCTGGCGAGTTTGGGAGCCAGACCGGTGGTCGGCTCGTCGAGCACGAGGAGACGAGGATTTGCCATCAGGGCACGACCTACGGCGAGCATCTGCTGCTCGCCGCCGCTCATCGTCCCGGCCACCTGGCGCCGTCTCTCCTCGAGACGCGGGAAGAGGTCGAGCACGACTCTCATCGTCTCCGGATCGGGACGATGGGGATAGGCGCCCAGGGCCAGATGTTCTCCGACCGTCATCCTGGGGAACAGATGACGCTCGGCCGGCACGAAGCCGATCCCGAGCCGGACGATGCGCTGAGCCGCCAGCGCCGAGATATCCGTACCCATGAATGTGACCTGACCAGACGAGCTGGGCAGAAGTCCGCATATAGCCCGGAACAGAGTCGTCTTACCGGCGCCATTGGATCCGATGATCATCACCGTCTCGCCCTCATCGACGTGGAAGGACAGCTCGTGGACGACGTCGTTCCCCTGATAGCCGGCAGACAGCCCGGCAACCTCAAGCATTGGGGAGCTCCTGGCCGAGATAGGCCTCGATCACTCCCGGATCTCGCATCACGTCCTCCGGCGCGCCCTGGGCCAGGACTTGGCCGAAGTTGAGCACCACCACCCGCTCCGCCAGCCTCATCACCGCCTTCATCACATGCTCGACCCAGACCACCGTGATGTCGTGGCGGTCCCTGATGGCCCGGACGATGCCCATCGAAGTCTCCAACTCGGAGTCGTTGAGCCCGGCCATCACCTCATCGAGCAGCAGCACCCTGGGTTGGCCGGCGATGGCCCTGGCCAGCTCGAGGAAGCGCAATTGGTGCAGGTTGAGGGTGCCGACGTGGTGGTCACGCCGATCCTCCAAACCCACGAAGGAAAGGGCTTGCTCGGCGATCTCGAGGGCTTCGTCCTCTTCCCGGTGCGCATTGGCACGGCCGAAGAGCGCACCGAGTGCCACGTTCTCCAGCACATTCATCGTCGGGAAGGAGCGGGGAGTCTGCTGCACCATGGCGATGCCCCGCCGGCGCACTCGATGAGGCGCCTCGCCGGTTATGTCCTCACCGGCGAGGGTGATACGACCCCGAGTCGGCGTTTCAAGGCCGACCACCAGCTTGAGCAATGTGCTTTTTCCGGCGCCATTGGGGCCGACCAGGGCGAGGATCTCGCCCTCGTCGGCCCCAAGGCTCACACCATGGACGGCGGGAAGACCGCCGAATGTCTTCCCGACCTCACTGAGTTCGAGAAGCGCCACGTGGTGATTATGGCTGGTACGGCTCGAGCGATTCGGACTGGCTCAGCTTCTCGAACCACCATTCGCCCGCTTCGTTGACCCCTTCCGGTGCCGGTCCCTCACTGATCAGCGTGAGGACCGGTTGTGACGTTGCCAGCTCTCCCCACTCGGTCCAGCTGACCGGGTGGGCATATCCCTCCAAGTCGTATGTCTGGCCGTGCAGGTACTCGGCGATGGCCACTGGGTCGTCGCCTACGTTGGCCACGGCGTCGGCGACCATGGTCACGATCCCGAACCCGGCGACGGCGTCGTCGGACATGAACTGGTTGTCTGAGAACGCCAGGTAGCGCCTAGCCAGCTCGGCGTAGCCGTCGCTCGTGTAGTCGGCGCAGGCGAAGTCCGCATACCGGCCGATAGCGATATCGGCGAGGCTGCCCACTGCCAGATCCGGCGGAATCCAGGCTCCGGTGACCGGCACGTCGCCGATGAGGTCAGCGGAGAGAGCGACGATGGCGGCGTTCCCTGGCGGATGGCCGGTAGCCAAGACCATTTCGGCGCCGGCATCGGCCAAGGCACGGACGAAGGGCGTGAAGTCGGTGTCCGGGGGAACCGGAGCGACCTGGATCTCGCCGTAGTCAACGTCTGATCCCTCGAAGGTGCTCTCCACCGCCGCCTTGAAGGACTGACCCCATGGATAGTCGGCGATGATCACCCCGACGCTGGCCAGCCCCTGCTCCTGGGCATACTGGAGGATGGGCGGCGCGGTCATCGGAGCCGCGGGGAGACAGGTCCGGAACACATAGCGGCTGTCGGCGGTGAGGGCGGCCTCGGTACCCGACTTCACCAGGAAGGTGGGTATCTGCAGCTCCTCGGCGACCGGAGAGACCGGTGCGCCGACACCACTGGAGAGGATTCCTCCAACGGCAACCACGCCGTCCTCGACGAGCCGCTCGAAACCGGTCACGCCGACCTCGGCATCGTTCTCCGAGTCCTGTATGACGATCTCGATCATCCGGCCGTCGACCCCGCCGGCGGCGTTGATCTCCTCGGCGGCTAGCAGCATCCCATCCCGGACGTTGACCCCCCAGGGGGTGAAGGTGACCGAGAGGTCGGCCAGCATGCCGATCTTGATCGGCTCTCCGGTCGTGGGCTCGGTGGTCTCGGTGGGTTGCGTCGTTTCCGTTGGCTGCGTCGTGCCGGTCGGCTCGGTCGTGCCGGGAGCGGCGGTGGTGGTGGTGTCTTCAGCACCATCTCCGCAAGCTGCCAGCAACAACGCGAGCACGGTGATCGACGCGAACAGCCTCGATTTGGGTAGTCCTCGGGTCATCTCTGTCCTCCTCGGTGCGCCCAGCGAACGTCTGTGCGGTATACGAACCCGGAGGAGTGTAACAAGGCGTGGGTGACGGTGTCCAGCGTCACCACTGATTCCACGCATTCAGTACAGCGCTGGTGAACGGTTCGGGCCGGTTGAGTCACCCCGTCCGGCACTCCGTCCTGAGGGTCACAGCTTCGTCGCCGCCTGGGTGGCGGAAGCCAGCTTGTCCTGGCAGATGGGATCTGGCGAGTGAAGCGTTGCATGGGCGGGATCAACCGGTGGAGTCGTGAGATCCAGGGTCACGGGATCGACTTCGAGATCACCTTGCCCCACGTCGCATTCCATCGGGCATCGGGGAGTTCGCCGGGCTCGACGTGAACCCGGGCGGAGACGTGGTGAGCGCAGAGGAGTGGAAGGCTTCCCGCGGCGCCTGGCTTCCTACCTCGGACGACCAGGCCTACATCGAGAGCCTGATGAAGTCCCATTTCGAGCCGGGTCGTTTTGGCCCATGGATCGCTCCGCCCACCAAAGGGATCGATCAGAAGACCACGGACTTCGAGTACGTGAAGGCGCCCTGAGCTACGGCTCCCGGGGCGTAACTTGGCTGCGTGTGGAGACGTCTACGCCGATCCCGAAACGGCCGCGGCACGTCGCGTGCAGAAAGCAGGTCTGCTCACCCATGTCGAGCGTTCGTCGAGCGAACTCCCCGCTCTCCGGCGTGTCCAGATAAACATGGGTTTCCACCGGGTCCATCCGGCCCGGGGCCCCGTTCTCACCAGGGTAGAAGTGAGTGTCCTGGACGATCCGGTAGTCATCCAATCGCTTCCGGGTGATGCTGGCATAGCGTCCGAACTGAGTCATGAAGCAAAAGCCGATGCCGGCGGACAGGAAGGTGACAGCATCGGGAGCCCGCCCGGCCCCACCGAACCCGGGAGCTTCGTCGGATAGGAAGCCAAACCGCGAGCCAATGGGGCTGATGAGATCCTCCGCGATCTCCGTCACACCGTCCGGACGCTCGACGCCTTCCGCCCGAACATGCAGGGTGCGGCTCTGTGTCTCCTGCAGGCTGCTGCCGGCGCCACCCGGGCGGCCTTGAATCGAGTCGGCCGGCGTGAGAAGCGAGACCAACTCGTGACCAAGGAGAGCACCCGCCATCTCGACATGGTCGAAGCTGTCGCCCGGGTCGGGTTGAGGAGGCGCTGGCAGCGGTTGGACTCTCCCCACCGGGACTTCCTCACCGTTGTGATGAAGCGTGAACAGGCTGTCGAGCGGGTCGGTGAGGAGACCGTGCACCGGGGAAGCGACGACTGCGTGGCCGACGAGGTCCTGGATCTCGGCGTCGGCCGCGGCCGAAGCCAGCTCCACCGCCAACCGGGGATCCAGCGCCCCTCCTGTCATGGTCCCCTGCAGTGCGGAGCCTTCCATGGTGTACCAGGTCTCCAAGATGAGCCGGACATCCTCCAGGGGGACGGCACGACTCTGGGACAGAGACTTGACCTGGCTCAGATATGAGGCGGTCATCCCGGTGATGAAGTGGCACAGCGGGCAGGGTGCCCGGTCGTGTCCGGCCAGATAGGGCCCCTCGTCGCTGACCAGCCGCCACGTGAGCCCCGTCGCCCCGTTGACGACCAGAGCCTCCTTCTGCATCCCGGCCAGCGAGCGCACCCAGGTGCGAACAGGTATCCCGCCACGGGACTCGGGAGCGGTCAGCCCGATTAGGGATGCGTTGGCGACCGGAAAGGACGACGGGCGCGGATCCGAGCCCAATGTGTCGGGTGCCTGGGCCCTCATCGTCTCAAGGCGGGGGAAGGGCTGGCGGACGCTCTCAACGGGACAGCCGAAGCTTCGCCGGTCACTCGATGGTGTCCTTGCCCGCTGGCGTACCCGACCTCGTTCGCATGGTCAGCCGCAGCACGTTCCTCAGAGTAGGTATCACTCCGCGTGGAAACCAGAGGAACAGCACGAAGGGAGGGTACCGGATCGATGCAGGGTCCCGGGTCGCGGCAGCTAGCTGAGAGCGGATAGTGCGATGCGGGTGAAGGCATCGGGCTGATCGACGTTCGCCAGGTGGGCCGCGCCGGGGATGACCTCCAGGTGACTGCCCACGATCTGCCCGTGGAGCCACTCTGCCTCTGCCGGGGGAGTGGCAACGTCCTGCTCACCTCCGATGAGGAGCGTGGGGCACTCGATCGCAGAGACGGAGCTCCTCAGATCGCCGTCCCGGAGGGCCGCGCAGCATCCCACGTATCCGTCGGGGTCCACCGACAAGAACATCTCCTCGATGAGGGCGAACGTCTGCGGATCACGGTCGGGGAAGCCGGGGGTCAAGAAGCGAGGGACGACGTCGTTGAGGATGCCCTCCATTCCCCGCCTCTGCACGGCGCTGATCCTCTCGGACCAGAATTCGGAGCTGCCCACGCGCGCCGCGGTGTTGCTCACCACCAGCGAGGTGACCCGGTCTGGCGCGTTGATCCCCAGCCAGAGGGAGATGAGCCCGCCCACCGAGACCCCGCAGAGATCGAACCGGCCGATACCGGCGGCGTCGGCTACCGCGAGCACGTCTCGCCCGAGGTCCTCCAGCCGGTACTCACCTTCTGCCGCCGCGGAACCGCCGTGTCCGGGGAGATCGATCGTCACCACCCGCCGCACGCGGGAGAAGGCAGGGATCTGGTGCATCCACATCGTCGAGTCGGTCCCCAGCGAGTGGAGTAGGAGCAACGCTCGCCCATCCTCCGGTCCGTGGTCGGTCCAATCGAGGTTCCCGGTCCGACCCTCGGTCCGGCTCAATCTCCCCCCACCACCTCGTCGAACAGGTCGATCACAGCATCGATCTGGGTCGCTGTCGCGCTCTGCAGCCCTTCCTCTGATTCCGCCGGCAGCTTTGCGGCCATCGCGTCACCGTCGATTTCCAGGGTCTCGAGAGAGTCCCCCAAGGCTTCGAGCACGGCGGAGGCGGTCTGAAACAGGATCGGCAGTGCATACCACTCGACGTGCCACGACCCAAGACCCCGATCGAGCTCGTGCGGCTTGGCCCGTGTGATCATCGCTGCCGCCCCCCGGCACGCCTCGGCCGCGGCCAGGGCCCGGATAGCGTCGATCGGATTCCGCTTGCCCGACATGCTGGAAGACTTCCCGCTCCTGACCCTCAGCTCCTCGATGTCGCTCTGGGTGAGGAGGGCGAGGTCCATTGCGATCTTGGAACTGGTCCGGACCGGAGCCTCCACGGTCTCGACCAGTGCCCATATCCGCGAGCGGTCGGTGTGCCAGGGCAGGGTCGGGGCCTGGAGTTCCAGCCGATCGGCCAGTGCCGTCACCACCAGGTGGGCCGCCGACCCGAAATCGGCCAGGCTCCCGACCGGCCCTCCCAGTTGAACGGGGAGTTGACTCCTCGCTTCACGGATCCTCTGGACGTGTCGCAGGGTCGGTTCCAGCCACCCCGCGGCTCGTCGGCCGAAGGTTGTTGGCCGAGCGTGCTGGAGGAAGGTGCGGCCCATCTCCGGTTGGGAGCGGTGGGCCTCGGTGAGGGTGCGCAACAACCGTGAGATCCGGAGCAACGAATCCTCGAGGACCACTAAGGCCGCTCTCGCGTTCAACATGAGGGCGGTGTCGATGGCGTCCTGGCTGGTGGCGCCGTGGTGGACCCAATGGCGCGCGCCGTCGGATTCCAGGCGGGCCGTCACCACGTCGACGAGGGCGATCAAGGGGGTGCCCGTTTCCCAAGTCGTGGCGAGGATCGCCTCGGGGTCCTCGACGGGCTCGCGGCATGCCGCCGCCACCGCCTCGGCCTCCGAGTTCGGAGCCAGGCCCGCGTCGGCCAGGGCGAGGGCCAGGGCGGCCTCGAATCCCAGCATCGCCGCCACCAGGTTGGCCGGGGCCCAGACCCCGTCCATTTGCGCTGTGGAGAAGCCGGGGAAGGAGGCAGGCGATTCGGTCATTGAGAGGAGTGTGTCAGAAGTCGAAGAAGACCGTCTCGTCTTCGCCCTGGAACCTGATGTCGAACCAGTAGATAGCGGGATCCGACCCCGGCTCCAACTCGGCGACGAGCGTGCCGCGTCTCGCCTCGGGCACACGGCGCAGGATGAGATCGTCGTGGTTCGCCTCCTCCTCGTCGGAGAAGTAGATCCGTGTGAACACCGGGTCGAGCATGCCCCGCGCTTGCACCACGACCGAGATGTGGGGAGCCTGGAAGGCTCCTTCCAGATCGGGGACCCGGCCCGGCTTGACCGTCTCCAGGCGATAGGTGCCGGTTTTGAAGTCCGACATGGCCCTTGCGAAGCCGGAGAAGCGGGGGTCGAGGTCCAGCTCGCGTGTGTCGTCGGGATGGTTGTAACGCCCCCCGGGGTTGGCCTGCCAGAACTCGAGGAGCGCGTCTTCCACATGATTGCGGTCGCCGTCGAAGACCTTGCCCGTGATGGTGATTCGTTGCCCTCCTTCCGCCGGGACGGGGATCACGTTCTGACCCTCACCGCCCAGACGCATCGAGTAGTAGGGGCCGACGGTCTGTGAAGGGGTCTCGCCGAGTTTGGGGCTCATGACTCGTCGAGCTCCTCCAGCATGCTCAACTCGCCGCGAAGGACGATGTCGAACCTGTAGCCCAACGCCCAGTTCTCCTCGGTGACGTCGTGGTCGTAGTGGGCGACCATCCTCTCCCGGGAATGCTCGGGCGCCGAGTTGTAGATCGGGTCCAGGGGGAAGAGCGGGTCCCCCTCGAAGTACATCTGGGTGACGAGGCGTGTCAGCAGAGCCGGCCCGAGGACGGAGAAGTGGATGTGTGCCGGCCGCCAGGCGTTCGGGTGGTTGCCCCAGGGGTATGGCCCCGGTTTGATCGTGGTGAAGCGGTATTCGCCGGTCTCGTTGGTGCGGCACTGGCCCACCCCGAGGAAGTTCGGGTCGAGGGGGGCGGGGAATGCGGTCTCACGCCAATGGGCATAGCGGCCGCAGGCATTCGCCTGCCAGATCTCGAGGATCGTCCCCGGCACCCCGTTGCCGTTCTCGTCGAGCACGTGCCCGGTGACGATGATCCGCTCACCGATTGCCGGGCTCCCGGTCCCGGCGTTCAGGGTCAAGTCGGCGTCCTCCTCGGAGATGTCGGACCAGATCGGACCCGGCCCGGTGGTCTCGGAGAGGGTGGCCACGATGGAGAGCAGGTCGTGGGTGGGGCTTCGTTTCACCGTCGACTTGTAATCGGGATACCGGAAAGGGGGATGGTCGGAGTAGGCCTTGGGGCCGTAGTGCCGAATCAGCGGCTCGGTCATCGCTCCTCCTCCTCATAGATCGTCTTCGCCAGCTTGAAAGCCCGGTTCCCAGCGGGGACGCCGGCGTATGCGGCGACATGGAGCAGTACTTCCGCCACATCCTCGGGTGTGACCCCGGTGTTGCGGGCGGCCCGCAGATGAAGCTCCAGCTCCTCGTGGTTGAGGGCTCCGAGGATGGCGATGGTGACCATGCTCCGGCTGCGGATGTCGATGCCGGGCCGTGTCCAGATGCCGCCCCAGACGCTCTCGGTGATCCACTCCTGGAAGCTCCGGTCGAGGTCCGTGGTGGCGGCTGTGGCCCGGTCAACGTGCTCTTGGCCCAGTACCCGGCGGCGTACCTCCATCCCATCTTCCATCGAGCCCATTGTCGTTTCCTCCTCGCTCACAAGGGCAGACCCACGTAGTTCTCCGCCAGGGATCGTCGCGCCGTCTCAGACCTCTCCAGGTACTCGAGCTCGGTCAGCTGCATCCTCCGGTCGAAGTCGTCGCTGACTCCGGGGAACCGGTGCATCATGTTTGTCATCCACCAGGAGAAGCGTACGGCCTGCCACACCCTGGACAGAGCCGTGTCCGAGTAGGCATCCAGGGACTCCGTGGAGCCTGTGGCGTAGTGGTCGGCGAACGCCTGGGCCAGGTAGACGACATCGGATATCGCCAGATTGAGCCCCTTGGCGCCGGTAGGGGGGACGACGTGGGCTGCGTCCCCGGCGAGGAACAGCCGTCCTCGCCGCATCGGCTCGGACACCCAGCTACGCAGCGGTGTGACCAGCTTCTCGATCGAGGGGCCGGTCACCAGTCGGTCAGACACGCTGTCAGGCAGTCTCTGGATCAGCGTCTCCCAGAACCTGTCGTCAGGCCAATCATCGAGTTGGTCCTCTGCCGATCCCTGCACGTAATAGCGGCTCAAGTTCTCGTTCCGCATCGAGCACAGGGCAAAGCCGGTCTCGTGGTTGGCGTAGATGATCTCGTCGCTGACCGGCGGCGTCTCGCTGAGGACCCCCACCCAGACGAAGGGATAGGTTCGCTCGAAGCTCTTCCCTGCTGAGGGCGGTATGTAGCCGCGAGTGACGCTGTGCGCCCCGTCGCATCCGGCGACGTAATCGCATAGGAGGGTATGGGTTTGACCACGCCGGGTGAAGGTGACGCCGGGGCTCTCTCCTTCGATGTCGTCAAGACGCAAGTCGTCTGCTTCGTCGATCAGGGTGATCTCGGCGTTCTCGATGGCGTCGTAAAGGTCCTTCTGCAACTGGGTCTGGCCGTAGATGACCACGTGCTTGTCGAGCAGGTCCTTGAAGTCGACCCTGAGCAGCCGTCCGCCGAAGGCGAGCTTCACCCCTTCATGGACGAATCCATCCCGATCCATCCTCTCGCCCAGTCCGGCCTTGCGCAATACTTCGGCGCTTCCGTGCTCTATCACGCCGGCGCGGACCCGCTCCAAGACGTGCTCCTTGGTGCGAAGCTCTATGATGACGCTTTCCACTCCCTCTAGATGAAGTAGATAGGCGAGTAGGGAGCCGGCAGGGCCACCCCCTACGATGGCGATTCGGGTCCGGTCTGGAACCTCAGGCACGGACCACCGCCGTCGAGATGCGAGCACGACTCGGAAGCGCGTTTGCTCTCATGACGCTGCTATGTTCGCACACCGAACGGACGTGCGCATATTGAACGTTTTCACCAGGAGGGACGTGATCCACATCGGCGATGACCTGCTGACGGCGGTGAGGCTCACCGGTGTCTGAGTTCGGCTCGCTGAGGGACGTCATCGCCGAGCTGGTCCCGGACGGGGCGTCGGTGGCCATGGAGGGTTTCACCCATCTGATCCCGTTCGCGGCCGGTCATGAGGTCATCCGCCAGGGCAAGCGGGACCTCACGCTGCTCCGGATGACTCCCGATCTGATCTACGACCAGCTGATCGGTGTGGGTTGTGCCCGAAGACTGGTGTTCTCGTGGGGAGGGAACCCCGGGGTGGGCTCGCTCCACCGCTTCCGTGATGCTGTGGAGAATGAGTACCCCTCCTCTCTCGACATCGAGGAGCACAGCCATGCCGGCATGGCTGCTCGGTACGTCGCCGGCGCCTCCGGGCTCCCTTTCGGGATCCTTCGTGGTTACCGGGGCTCGGACCTGGTCAAGCACACGGATGTGGCTCAGATCAGCTGCCCCTTCACCGGGGAGGAGGTGGCCGCGGTGCCTGCCTTGAACCCGGACGTGGCGGTGATCCATTCACAACAGGCCGACCGCCGGGGGAACGTGGGTTTGTGGGGCATCACCGGGGTGCAACGAGAAGCGGCCCTCGCCGCCTCAACGGTGATTGTCACCGTCGAGGAGATAGTGGACGAGTTGGCCGGGACCGGTCCGAATCATGCCGTCCTTCCCCATTGGACGGTCTCTGCCATCTCCCAGGTGCCCAGAGGCTCTCACCCCTCCTATTCGATGGGCTACACCACCCGGGACAACCGGTTCTATCGGGAGTGGGACCGAATCTCTCGCGATCGGGAGGTGTTCGGCCGATGGGTGGAGGCCTTCATAATGGAGCAGAAGGACTTCGAGGGGTACCTGAGCGCCCTCGATGACGGGATGTTGCTGGCGAGGGTGCTCGATGGCTGAGGCAGGCGCCACCGGTTACACCTCCGACGAGATGATGACGGTGACTGCATCCCGATTTCTGCGCAACGGGCAGGTGTGCTTCGTCGGTATCGGGCTGCCCAGCGAGGCGGCGAACCTGGCCCGGTTGACGCATGCTCCAGATGTCGTGCTCATCTACGAATCGGGGACCATAGGCACCGCGCCCAACATCCTGCCCCTGTCCATCGGAGATGGCGAGCTGGCCGAACATGCCGACCTGGTTGTCGGCGTGCCCGAGGTGTTCAGCTACTGGCTTCAGGCGGGACGGGTCGACGTCGGCTTCCTCACCGCGGCGCAGATCGACCGTTTCGGCAATCTCAACACCACCGTGATCGGCGGCTATGACAGCCCGGACGTGAGGCTCCCTGGAGCGGGAGGTGCACCCGAGATCGCCTCCTTGGCCAGAGAGGTGATCGTCATGCTGCGACACAGCAAGCGGGCCTTTGTCCCCGAGGTCGACTTCATCACATCGGTCGGCTTCGGTCCCAACGGTGAGGGTCGGGCCGGCCACCGCGGAAAGGGCCCGACTGTGGTGATCACCGACCTTGGTGTCCTCGAGCCTCACCCGGAGACGAACGAGCTGACGCTGGTGGCGCTACACCCCGGGATGGAAGTGGCTCGGGTCCGGGATGAGACCGGTTGGGACCTCCGGGTCGACCCCGATCTCAGAGTGAACCAGCCACCTACCGCCGACGAGCTCGAGGTCCTCAGAGATCTCAAGACGAGGACCGAGCAAGCTCACTCCAGTTAGCTACCGGCGGTTTGTTCGCGATGCGAACACGCGGGTCCCTAGACTGACGAGATGCCCCAGGGCCGATCCAACGATTTCATCCAGTCTCTGGAGCGAGGGCTTGCCGTCCTGAATTCCTTCTCCAGGGAGCGGAGAACCCAGACACTGAGTGAGGTAGCGGAGTTGACCGGCCTCACCAGGGCCACCGCGCGTCGTGTTCTGCTCACATTTGCCGAGCTCGGCTACGTCCATCAGAACAGCCGTTCATTCTCGCTGACACCAAAGGTGCTCGACCTCGGCTACTCGTATCTCTCCTCGTTGCAGATCGTAGAGCTGGCCCAGTTTCCGATGGAGCGGCTGGTCGAAGAGGTGAGGGAGTCGTCTTCGATGTCGGTGCTGGACGGCTCGGAGATCGTCTACGTGGCCAGGGTCCCGACCAAGCGGATCATGACCATCTCCCTCGCCTTGGGATCACGTCTCCCCGCCTATCCCACCTCGATGGGCCGGGTCCTGCTCGCCGGGCTCTCCGACCAGGAGATAGACGGATACCTCGACAAGACCCGGTTAGAACAGCTCACACCGCACACCATCACCGACCCGGTGGAGCTTCGCAAGGTGATCGAGGTGGTCCGCACCGATGGCTTTGCCGTGGTCGACCAAGAGCTCGAGGAAGGGGTCCGCTCCATCGCCGCCCCGATCACCAACGGGCGGGGCAAGGTGCTTGCCGCGATGAACATCTCTGGACACGCCTCCCGGGTCACCGTGGAGACGATGCTGGAGGAGTTCCGACCCCGCCTGCTCGCCACCGCACGCACCATCAGCGAGAGCGCAGGCTCCCTTCCCTGGACCTGATTGGCGCCGCGATCAGGGGAACGTGCGAGGCCGGGTCTGGACGTTGATCCAGCGCAGCTCGGTGAACTCGTCGAGCGCGGCCTGGCCACCAAAGCGCCCATAGCCGCTCCCCTTAACCCCGCCGAACGGCGCCTGGGGCTCGTCGTTCACGGTCTGGTCGCCGATGTGGACCATCCCGGTCTCGAGGCGAGCAGCCATGTCCAGCGCCCTGGTGAAGTCGTTGGTGATGATCCCGGCGGATAGCCCATAGTCCGAGTTGTTGGCCACGGCCAGAGCCTCCTCCCGGTCCTTCACCACGACAACCGGGGCCACCGGCCCAAAGGTCTGCTCACGAAACACCCGCATGTCCGGATCGACTTCGGTGAGGACGGTCGGGTAGTAGAGGAGATTGTCGAACCTCCCCCCGGTTTCCAGGTGGGCACCACCCGCCACCGCCTCCTCGACGTGGGAATGGACCTTGTCGACGGCGCGCTGGTTGATCAGCGGACCGATCGCCATGGCGGGGTTGGTCGGGTCGCCCACCGGCAGCTCCTCGGCCCTTCTCTTCAGCTTGTCGGTGAACTCCTTGGCGACGCTCTTCTCCACGATGATCCGCTCGGTGGACATGCAGATCTCGCCCTGGTGCAGGAAAGAGCCCCACACCGCGGCGTCAACCGCGTAGTCGACGTCGGCGTCGGCGAGGATGATCAGCGGGTCCTTGCCGCCCAACTCGAGGACCGCTCGCTTCAGGTGCCTGCCCGCCTTCTCGGCGATGATCCTGCCCACCTCTGTGGAGCCGGTGAAGGAGACCCGCCTCACCGCCGGGTTGGAGATCATCTCGTCGCCGATCGCCGAAGCCGCCTCGCGTGTCCCCGTGATCACGTTGAGCACACCGGCCGGCAGTCCCGCCTCCTCGAAGATCTCGGCGAGGAGCAGGCCACCGGTGAGCGGAGCATCCTCCGAGGGCTTGAGCACCGCAGTGTTCCCGTAGGCGATGGGCAAAGTGAACGAGCGGCTGCCCAGGATGTAGGGGACGTTGAAGGGAGCGAAGCAGGCGACCACTCCCGCCGGCTGGCGCATCGCCAGGAAGAGGGAGTCCTTGTGGTCGGCGGGAATGATCTCACCCTTCACCTCGTATGCCGCGGAGGCCGCCATGCGGTACAGGCCAGGGACGAAGTGCATCTGGAACATGGAGATGCCGATGGTCCCCCCGACCTCCTCCATCATCGCCTTCACCAGCTCGTCGGAGCGGCGCTCCATGATGTCGGCTGCCTTGAGGAAGATGGCCCGGCGTTCTCCTGGTGGGCTCTTCGACCAGTCCGGGAAGGCCGCCTTGGCCGCGTCGATGGCCTGTCTGGCGTCCTCGGGAGTCCCTGCCGGCACTTGGGCGTACACCTCGCCGGTGTAGGGGTTCAGGTCATCGAAGGTCTCCCCCGAGGTGGAGTCGACCCACTTTCCCCCGATGTACATCTTCGACTTCTTGGCAATCATCGCCTCTCCTCTTCGTCGGGGCCGTCCGGCTTCCGGTCGGCCAAAGCACGCTTGCCCCGTGATTGTGGCTCGCCCTGTGTCGACCGGGCAGACATCGTGCCGCCAGGGTACGCTGCTCGCACGGATGGGCGCTATGCGCACATCGAGGTGACCCCTCGATGGGCCGGGAGGCAAGGTTATCCCCGAGTCCCGGTGCGGCGTCGTCCCTACGTGGAGGAGGAGGAGGATGCGGATGAGACATAGACCGAAAAGGGTCACGGTTATGGCAACGGCGCTGGTGATGCTCGTCGCGACCGCCTGCGTGGAGGCGGGCACCACGACGACGACGGCCGGCGGGGGGACGACCACCACCGGCGCCGCCCCCGACACCACGCAGGGAGAGGCGACCACGACCGCACCCGCGGTTGAAGCGCCGGAGGAGATCGTGATCGGCAACGCCATCGCTCTCACCGGCCCCAACAACGCGGGAGCGAGCCTGTCTCAGATTCCCTCCTACGACCTGTGGGTGGAAGACGTGAATGCGGCGGGCGGCATCTACGTCGCCGAGTACGACGCACAGATCCCGGTCCGGATCGAGAGGCTCGACGACACCAGCGACGTCGGCACTGCGGTGCAACTGGTCCAGCAGCTGCTGGCCCGAGACGACATACACTTCATCTTCCCGCCGTGGGGAACGGCCTCGAATTTCGCCATCGCTCAGGACATCAGTGATGCGCAGAGCCCGGTGATGGGCTGCACCGTGGGGTCCCGCGACCTGGTGGAGTCGGCCTCCGACTACCCGTATTTCTACACACTGCTCAACCAGGCACATGACCAGGGGGCGGGGCTGGTCGAGCTGCTCCAGGACCTGGGTGTGGCCACGGTTGCCGTGATCCACCACGACGATCTCTTCGGGATCGAGTTCAACGAAGTGGTCCAGCCGGCGTTGGAGGATGCCGGGATCGAGATCGCCTACCAGGCGACCTACCCGGTCAACACCGAAGATCTGTCCCAAACCCTGAGGGCAGCCCAGGACTCCGGCGCAGAGGCCTTCCTCGCCTACTCCTATCCACCCGAGACCTTCCTCATGACCGGCCAGGCGATCGAGATCGGGTACAGCCCCGACGTCTTCATGGCCGCCGTTGGGGTCGCCTTCCCGGCCTACCGCGATGCGTTTGGGCCCGCCGCGGAGGGAATCATCGGCACCGGGGCCTGGAACCCGAACGTTGACATCGAGGGTGCCAGCGAGTACTTCGACCGGCATGTGGCCATGCACGGGGCCGAGCCGGATCGCTGGGCCTCGGCGGCTTGCTACGCCACCGGCCAGGTGCTCCAGCAGGCGATCGAGGCGGCGGGAACTCTCGATCCGGTGGCGGTGAAGGAAGCGCTGGACACCACGGAGTTCAGCACGATCCTCGGCGACTTTGCCTTCGAGAACCAGCTCAACCCGGTGTACCCGGGTCAGATCGGACAATGGCAGAACGGCGAGTTCGAGATCGTCAGCCCGACCGCGAACCGGACTGCGGACCCGGTGTATCCCAAGCCGGATTGGCCGGCCGCCGGCTAGTGGTCTGTCGCGCAAAACAGTGTGCGCGACGCCACAAGTATTGGCGCGACGGGCCATCAGAGGTCTGAGAGCGGCGACCGGCGCGGAGTGGTCGGATCGTGATGGGTTTGCACTTTCACGATCCGACCGCCTTCGCATGCTCTGCCCGCTGAGCCCGGGTACCTACTGCTTGGATCCCGATCGATGATTGCGCTGGACATCGTCATCACCGGTCTGATCCTCGGTGGCATCTACGCCCTGATCGCGGTGGGTCTCAGCCTCCAGTACGGAGTGGGGAGGGTGCTCAACGTCGCCCATGGCGAGTTCATCATCCTCGGTGCACTGATCACCTACAGCCTGTACACGTCGGGTGGGCTGAACCCTCTTCTTGCCATCGTGATCCTGGGACCCACCCTGTTCCTGGTCGGATACGCCCTCGACCGCAGCATCTTCAACGAGCTGCGCCGGAGCTCGGTCAACGAGGACGCCTTCGAGGGCCGCTCTCTGCTGGTGTCGTTCGGTCTTCTGTTCGTTGTCCAGAATCTGATGCTCCTCTTCTGGGGCGCCGGGCTGAGAGGCTACCGATTTCTCAACACGCCAGTGGAGCTGCTGGGACGGCGCTACGGGCTCAACCGCATCGTCGCCCTGGTGGTGGCGGTGACGGTGAGCGTCGGCTTCTACTTGTTCATTCGCCATACCCGTCTCGGAAAGGGGATCCGCGCCGCGGCCGAGTCGCCCGACATGGCCGAGGCACTAGGCGTGAACAGACGCATGGTGCTCGCTTTGTGCTTTGGGCTGGGAGCCGCTCTCGCCGCCCTGGCAGGTGTGCTCTACAGCATGATGTTCGAGATCCAGGCGAGCCGCGGAATCGAGCTCACCGTGGTGGCCATCGTAGTGGTGGTCGTCGGAGGGCTCGGCAGCATCACCGGGAGCCTTCTCGGCGGTTTCGTCCTGGGTCTGGTGATCGCGGTGGTGAACTACTTCGATCCCAGCCTCTCACTGGTCGCCTTCTATCTCATCTTCAGCGTGGTGCTGCTGGTCAAGCCGTCTGGGCTGCTGGGAAGGCGGATCCATGCTGATTAGCACCATCCTTCGCGAGGAGAAGCCGGCTCTGGTGGCAATACCGGTGACCATCGCGGTACTGGCCGTTGCCCCCTTCGTGGTTCCCGAGTCCGTGGCCATCACCCTCATCCCGGTGCTGATGTACTCCACACTCACGCTGGCCTGGGCGATGTTCTCCGGGCCTACCCGGTATATCTCGCTGGCGACCGCCGGGCTGTTCGGAATCGGTGTCTACGTGACCGCCGGCCTGCGGGGACGTCTTCCGCTCGAGTTGATCGTGCTAATCGGTGGCGCGGCCGCACTGATCGTGGCATTTGCCATCGGCCTACTCACCTTGCGCCTCAAGGGTGTGTACTTCATCCTCTTCACCTTCGGCATCACCGCACTGATCCGGAACTCGATCCAGTGGTGGGAGACGCATGTGACGGGAACGGTCGGGAGACACGTCAGCGGGGCCACCGATGACGTCGTGTACCTCCTATTGCTGATCCTGTTCTCCATCACCCTGATCGCGGCGTTTCTGCTCCGTCACTCCGGCCCTGGTCTCGCCCTGGAGGCGATCGGGGAGAACCAAGACGCCGCCGAGCACATCGGGATCAACGTGACCCAGCTCAAGGTGTCGACCTTCGCCACCAGTTCCCTGCTGATCGGGGCAACCGGTGCGGTGATGGCCACCCGCTTCAGCTATATCGACACCGCTGTTGCGTTCAACCCTCTGATCTCATTCCTTCCGGTGCTGATGGCGATACTCGGAGGCACCTCCAAGCTCTATGGGCCTGTGCTGGGGTCGGTGATCCTGGTCGTCCTCCAGGAGTTCCTGGTCACCGAGTACCCGTATGTGTATCTGCTTCTGTTTGGTCTGGTCTTGATCACGGTGGTCCTGTGGCTGCCGGGTGGGCTCGTCGTGCTCGCCCAGCGCTCCTACTTCCGGCTCAAGATCCGGTGGATCAAGCTGAGGATGCGGATCAGCCGGTTCCTCCGGATCCGGCAGGCTCGGAGGATGTGAGGTGCTAGAGGTCAGGGGTCTCACCCACAGCTTCGGGGGCCTGAGAGCGGTCGACGGTGTCGACTTCGAAGTTCACCGTGGTGAGATCGTTGGGCTCATCGGCCCCAACGGGGCCGGGAAGACCACCGTCTTCAATCTGATCTCGGGTGCGATCCGGGCGAGACAGGGCTCGATCAGTTTTGGAGGAGAAGAGATCACCGGGCTTCGGCCCGACCAGATCAGTCGGCGAGGGCTGGCGCGCACCTTCCAGACGACGAAGCTCTTCACTGACATGAGTGCCTTCGAGAACGTCCGGCTCGCCCTCATCTACGGCAATCCGGAGCGGAGGTTTCGCAGCGAGGAGGCCGAACGAGAAGTGAACCGGCTCATGGCTTCGATGGGGATTCTCGCCGATCGGAACAAGTCGATCCGTGAGATGTCCCTGGCAAGCCGTCGCTACCTCGAGATCACCCGGGCGATCGCCACCAATGCTGAGATGCTCCTCCTCGATGAAGCGATGGCAGGCCTCACCCCAGCTGAACTGGAGCAATCCAAACGCCTGGTAGCCCGACTTCGTGACCAAGGCGTCACCATCCTCATGATCGAACACGTCATGGAGGCGGTCATGGAGGTGTGTGACCGGATCATCGTTCTCCACTTCGGCCAGAAAGTCGCAGAGGGCTCACCGATCGAGGTGGCCACGAACTCGACCGTGCGCAACGTCTACCTGGGGGAATAGCTTGCTCACCATCCACAAGCTCAATGCAGGCTACGGCCCGATCAAGGCGCTGTGGGACGTCTCCCTGTCCGCAGCCGAGGCCGAGATCGTCGCAGTGCTGGGAGCGAACGGCGCCGGCAAGAGCACACTCGTCAAGTGCGTGGTGGGCCTGCTCGATCCCATCTCGGGGATGATCAAGCTGGGCGGCCGCCGAATCGAGGGCAGCCGCCCCCACAGGATCAGCGAGCTCGGCATCGCCTACGCCCCCGAAGGAGGCGGGGTGTTCAGAGATATGAACGTCCGGGAGAACCTAGAGATGGGCGCCTACCACCAGAGGGCATGGGAGCGACGGGAAAAGACCCTGGACAGGGTCTTCCGGCTGTTCCCCCGGCTGGAGGAGAGGGAGCACGCTCTGGCCAGGCACCTCAGTGGAGGGGAACGGCAGATGCTGGTGATCGGTCGTGCACTGATGTCACTCCCCACCCTATGCGTTTTCGACGAGCCCTCGATCGGGATGTCCCCGCTGCTGGTGGAACAGTCCTTCCATGTGATCTCTCAACTCCGCGACGAGGGCATCACCATCCTCCTCATCGAGCAGAACGTGAGAAAGACGCTGGAGATCGCCGACCGGGCCTATGTGCTGCAGAACGGGCGAGTGGTCATGGAGGGAGCGGCCTCTGCGTTGCAGTCGGATCTCGTCGACAAGGCATACCTTGGGCTCTGACCCGCTCCGGATGCTCCTGGGTGATGTGCATCTGGAGGTGATCCCATTGAGAGGGGTCCGGGAGCAGGTCGAGGTCATACCGCACGGCTCGGTGGTGACGGTAACCGCTTCTCCTTCCATGGGTCTGGGACACACAGTCGACCTCGCCACCGACCTCCAGGCGATGGGGTACCGGGCCGCCCCCCACCTGTCGGCCCGGATGGTCTCCGACCGGGCCCACCTGGAGAAGTTGGTAGCCCAACTGGACGAGGCGGGAGTGCGGCATGTGTTCGTGGTCGGAGGGGACCCCGAACCGAGAGGCGACTTTCACGAGGCCCGGGGCCTGCTCGAGGCATTGGCCGAACTGGGGCATCCCTTTACCGAGGTGGGCATAGCCGGCTACCCCGAGGGCCATCCGCTGATCTCCGACGAGCATCTGCGAAAAGCCCTGCTCGCCAAGGTCCCACATGCCACCTACATCGTCACGCAGATGTGCTTCAACCCTCAGGCCACCGTGGACTGGATCCGTGCCCTTCGCGCCGAGGGCGTCGATTTGCCGGTCAGGATCGGAGTCCCCGGGGCTGTGGACGTTTCCCGCCTGGTGAGAGTGGCCGGGCGGATCGGCGTGGGTGACTCTCTCCGGTTCCTGACCAAGAACCGGGGCCTGTGGCGGGTCCTGCGCCCGGGAGGTTATCGCCCAGACCGACTGATCCGGGGACTGTCGGCGCTCGCCCTGGATGCCGGAGTCGAGGGCCTCCACGTCTTCACCTTCAACCAGATAGCTTCGTCGGTGGTCTGGCACCGCGAAGCGCTGGCCAGACTGAGCTGAGAACGCCAGGTTCAGCCCGGGGACGATGCTCCCAGTTCACCGCCCTCACGGCTCGGCGGATCTTGCTTTCGCTTGCCGAGCTGGGTTGCGTCCACCAGAACAGCCGGAGCTCCTCCCTCACCCCCAAGGTCCTCGACTTGGGCTACTCGTATCTCTCTTCTTTCCAAGTCGTCGAACTCGCCCAGCCGTCGATGGAGCGGCTGGTCGAAGAGGTGAAGGAGCCATCGTCGATGTCGGTATTGGACGGTCCCGAGATCGTCTACGTGGCCTGGGTTCCCACCAAGCGGATCATGACCATCTTCCTCGCCATCGGATCACGGCTCCCGGCCTATCCGACGTCTATGGGGCGCGTACTCCTCGCTGGCCTCCCACCCAACGACATCGACGAGTTCATTGCTCGGACTTCATTGGAACAGTTGACCCCTTACACCATGACTGATCCCGAGCGGTTGCGATCCACGCTCGAGAAGGTGAGAGCCGACGGGTACGCCATGGTCGACCAAGAACTGGAGGAGGGCGTGCGCTCGATCGCGGCACCGATAAGAAAAGGCCGTGGCAAGGTGATCGCAGCTATGAACATCTCCTGTCATGCCTCGAGGGTGACTGTGGCGAAGATGCGCGAGGAGTTCCGGCCCCCATTGCTCGCCGCCGCCAACGAGATCAGCGAGCATATCGGCTTGGTCCTCGGCAGTTGAGAAGCCCGTAGGGCACGATCCGGAGGGTGATACCTTGACACACTCCCCCCTCACTATGTGGCGAGGGGGGAGTGACGTAACCAGGGCACCCCGGAGTATCGGTCAGTGTCCGGGGCTCCTAAGGGCGACGTGGATGAACTGCTCGATGTTCTCCCATGTCGGGGCTGGCCTGTCACCAACCTTTTCCCTTCCTTTTCGGCTCGTGAACACGGTGTAATCCGGAGCGTTGATGATCTGGCTCACCGAGTGGCCGGCCCCGGCGACGGAGATGAATGTGACGTTGTTGCGTGTTCTCTTCAACGCCTCATAGAGCAGCACGCTCTGCCCGTTGGGGACGAGCGGGTCAGCCTCGCCGTGGAGGATGAGCATGGGGACTTCTCGCCCACGGACGTAGCTGATCGGGTTCGCCCGCTGGGTCTCCTGCGGACAGCTCTGGATACCGAGGAGGTTGCCCGCCGTATCCGTGCAGCCCACCAACAGTGACTCAGGGGAGGCGAGAGGGAAGCTGAAGGGAGGGGCGAGGGGAGACAGCGGCGCGTCATGGTTGATGAACGATGTCACTTCGGGATGCTCGACGTACCAAGCGTTCATCTGGAGGAAGTCCGTCGGCGGGAAAAAGGGGACCGCGGCCTGGACTGCACTGGAGGTCCTCCCCACACCGGTCTCACCAGGGAGCCGTCGGATGTCACTGGTGGTGCCAGCGGTGGCAGCAACCCACCCTCCTGACGAGTTGCCCATTATGGCGAACCGCTTCGGATCCAGGTCGTACTCCTTGGCATGCTCGCGAAGCCAGCGAATCGCCGCACGTATGTCGTGCAGCTGCCCTGGGAAGGCGACTTGTGACGTGGAGCGCACGCTGACACCGGCCACCGCATACCCCTCCTGATTGAAGAAGTCGGCGATGTCCGCCGGCACGGTCTTCCCGCCGTCACTGAGCCATGCAGAGCCTGACGACCAGATGAGCAGCGGCAACTTCCGCTTCCCCCGGACGTCGGGGATGTAGAGGTCGAGCAGGTTGCCTTGGGTCCCGGCAGGATCCGGGTCCTGGTAGGCGATGTTGGTGTGGACCTCGACGTCGAGGACCTTCACGGCGTCGGCAGGTGAGGCGGGTGTAGCCACCAAGGCGAACAACACGGCGAGCGCGAGCGAAATGGCCACTAGCGGAAGACGGTGCTTGCTCGCTGGGTGGACTCGAGCGATCGAATGCATGGTTTCCTCCTCCCGGGATCGCCAGCACGGCGCTCCTCTTCGACCGTGCACGCCGATACAGCATGCGTTCGTATAGCGTACAGATGTACGCGGACCGAACACTAAGGGGTACCGTAGTTGAAGTCAAGGGTCCGCAGGCGCAGCTGGAGAAGTTGGTAGCTCAACTGGACGAGGCGGGAGTGCGTCACGTATTGGTCGGAGGGCCCCCGAACCGAAAGGCGACTTTCAAGACGCCCCTAGGCCTACTCGAGGCGTTGGCCGAACTGGGACATCCCTTTACCGAGGTGGGCATTGTCGGCTACCCCGAGGGCCACCCGCTCCCACCGGCGGGCCCCGCCCACCCCACCGGCGATGGCTGCGGCGAAGGGGAGGGCCAATGCCACACCGTTGAGACCCTCCTCGTCGGACACGCCGAGAGCTGCGAGCAGACCTAGACCGGCACAGGTTGCGATCACGGCAGCCACCGGTCGCCAGACCGGCGGGGCTGGCCGGAGATCGGGGTTGGGCCGCTCAAATCGGCCGAACACCATGAGGAGCGGGATCGTCGTTACCGCCAGCGCCGCGATCCACAGCGGGCGGGTCAACCACCATTCCCGGGTATCGACCGCCACTCCCAACCCGATCCCGTCGAAGAGAAGCGAGACACCGATCAGGGCCACCATGGCGGTCATGTGCCACAGGTAGATGGTCATGATGCGGCCGTTGACGAGGACCACACCGGCCCAGGCCCGTTTCCTGGCCAGCCACCGCCTCGCCGGTCCCTCGAGGGCGAGGATCAGACCAGCCTGGAATATGGCGAGCGTGAGCAAGGTCACCTTGGGGGGCTGGCTGTTGTTCACACCCTGGGTGTTGAGCCCGACCATCGCCACCGGATAGGGGCCCCAAAAGACCAAGGCCCCGGTGGCAGCCAGACCGGCGGCCGAGGCAACGAGCCTGTGGGTGACGCCGCCGATCCTGGAATCTGCCCAGGCGTAGCCGAAGCTGTGCACCGTTCCCCACATGAACAGATAGTTGAGGAAACCGGCAGAAGTCAGGCCCGGGCTGCCCAACGAGACGAAGTCTGTCAGCACGGCGAGGGAACCGGTCACCAACAAAGCGTTCCACCCGTACCGGTCCCAGATCCGGAGTGTGAGCGGGGTCAACGCGACGACAGCCACATAGGTGGCCAGGAACCAGACCGGAACCAGTGCTCCTTGGGAGGCGAACGTGAGCAAGGCGCGGTCGTACCCGGTCTGCAACAGGATGTAGGCACCGGCGGCCCAGACCGCCAGCAATGGCAACACCGGGAGGAGGAGACGTCGCAGCCGGGCCCTCAGCCATATCCCATAGGACTCACCTTTGCCCAGAGCCGACCGCCAGCTCCTCGCGTTGGCGTACCCGCCGACCAGGAAGAAGATCGGCATCACCTGGAGGATCCAGGTCAGGTAATGGGTCCAACTCGCCTCCGAAAGCAGGACGTTGTACTCGAGCCCGCCGGGGAGCACGTGGGGTGCTGCTATCAGCCAGTGACCCAGCACCACCACGATGATCGAGGCGGCCCGGAGGAAGTCGACATAGCGGTTGCGGGTGGTCGGTGTCCTCCCGGCCGGATCGAGGGATTCTCTGTAAGTGCTCATGCACGAAGTCTCGGCACCGGCTCGAAGTGTCACCATCGGGGAAACCCCTGATCGTCCGCTCAGGGTCCCGCACCACGGGGGCGTAGAACACTTGGAGGACGGTAAAGGACCCCGTACCCGATTAGTTCGGAGCGACGACACGGTCTACACCTTTGCGGGCCTGGATCCGGGTGACGACGAGCGAGCGAAAGGACAGGATCATGTTCGGAAAGACCAAGGCATTCAGCGGGTTCTCGGTGGACGACATCCCCGAAGCCAGGAGGTTCTACGAGGAGACGCTCGGTCTCGACATATCCGAGGAGTACGGGATGTTGACGCTCCACATCCACGAAGGCGGCGACATCATGATCTATCCCAGGGAAGACCACTCGCCGGCCACATACACCATCCTCAACTTCCCGGTTGAGGATGTCGACCGAGCCGTCGACCAGTTGAGCGAGCGTGGGGTGACATTCGAGCGCTACGAGGGATTCGCCCAGGACGAGAAGGGCATTGCCCGCGGAGACGAGGGCCCGGCCATCGCCTGGTTCACCGACCCTGCAGGAAACATTCTGTCCGTACTCGAGGTGAGCTGAGCCCTCATCCCGATACTGGGCTGCGCCTCAGTTGACAACCAGCGACCGGGTTACAGTCGACTAGGTCAATCGTTGGAGGCGTTTTGGACTTGGCCGACAAAGTCGTGGTGGTGACCGGTGGCGGCAACGGGATCGGCCAACAGGTCGTCTTGGAGCTCCTTCGTCGAGGAGCCCGGGTGGCGGCCGTCGACATCAGGGACGACAGTCTGGATCAGACCGTCGAGTCTGCGGGTGCCGGAGATCGGCTGGCCACCTATACGATCGACATCACCGATCGGTCGGCTACCGGGGGGCTCCCGGAGAAGGTGATCGCCGCTCACGGGGTGGTGGACGGGCTGATCAATGTGGCAGGCATCATCCAGCCCTTCGTCCGGTTGAACGACCTCGACTACGACGTGATCGAGCGTGTGATCAACGTCAACCTGTACGGCACCATCCACATGGTCAAAGCCTTCCTGCCCTATCTCCTCGCGCGACCGGTCGCGCACCTGGCCAACGTGTCCAGCATGGGAGGGTTCCTCCCGGTTCCCGGTCAGACCATCTACGGGGCGAGCAAGGCTGCGGTGAGACTCATGACCGAAGGGCTCTATTCGGAGCTTCTCGATACCAGCGTCGGTGTCTCGGTGATCTTTCCCGGGGCGGTCGCCACCGACATCACCGGGAACTCAGGTGTCGAGGTCCCGGGGATGGATGACGTGGATCAAAGCAAGATCCGCACCACCTCGCCCGAGGACGCGGCCAGGATCATTCTCGACGGCATCGAGTCCGACGATCTCCACATCTATGTCGGGTGGGACTCCAAGATGATGAGTCTCATGACTCGTGTTGCCCCCCGAAGGGCCAACCATTTCATCTCTCGCCAGATGAAAGATCTGCTCTCCGGCTGACCAGTCGGCAGCCGCGGGGCGCCGAGGCTGGAGATCGACCTCTGTGGCAAACGCTCACCGACAGGTCGGGCCGCACCAGCGATCGGGGAGAATAGGGTCGGGTCTGTCCATGAGCCACTCCCGCTATGACGACAAACGGGATTTCGAGACCACCTCGGAGCCACCCGGCGAGCAGGTTTCCGATGACGTCGACCCGCTGACCGCACCGGTCGGCACCAGCTTCGTCATCCAACAGCACTACGCCACCCGGCTCCATCACGACGTCCGGCTGGAGATGATGAACGGCGACACACCGGTGTTGGTCTCCTGGGCGGTCCCCAAAGGCCTCCCCCGGAGCCGGGGCGTTCGCCACCTGGCCATCCACGTCGAGGACCACCCGATGGGATACGGCACCTTCTCGGGATCGATCCCCGAGGGGGAGTACGGCGGGGGAGAGGTCCGCATCTTCGACCACGGCAGCTACGAGATGGTCGAACGCAGTGAGGACCGTCTCACCTTCCGTCTCGACGGGGCTCGTCTCGCCGGGATCTGGCATCTGGTCCACACCGGGCCCAAGGACGGCAAGGATCAGTGGCTGGCCCTGATGAGAGAGGACCTCCGCCCGCCGGGGGACCCGCGACCGCCGCTCGACCCGATGCTGGCCACTCTCACCGGTCAGGCGTTCGATGACCCCGAATGGGGCTTCGAGCCAAAGTGGGACGGAATACGGGCCATTGCGGTATGCGACGAGGAGACCCGGCTCGTCTCACGCAACGAGAAGGACATCACCGTGGCCTACCCGGAGCTGCACCGAATCCACGACCAGTTGGTGGCGCTGGATGCGATGCTCGACGGGGAGATCGTCGCCTTCGAAGACGGGGTCCCCTCCTTCCAGCATCTCCAGCAGCGAATGCATCTCCGGGACCAGGACCAGATCGAGCAGATAGCCCGTCGCATCCCGGTGGCCTACATGGTGTTCGATCTGCTCTTCCTCGACGGTGAGGACTTGACCGGCCGGCCCCTATTGGAGCGTCGTCGCCTTCTCGAGGACACCATCGTCTCCAACGAGCAGATTCAGATCTCCCCGATCATCGAAGGCGACGGGACAGCCCTGTTCTCGGCCGCCGCCGAACAGGGTTTGGAGGGGATCATGGCCAAGCGGCTCAGCTCCCGCTACCAGCCGGGAGCCCGCTCTCGGGACTGGTTAAAGGTGAAGGTCACCTTCGACGCCGACGTGGCGATCGTGGGTTGGACCGATGGAGAGGGGCGACGTAAAGGGACCCTGGGCTCGCTGGTGATGGCGGTGTACGACGACGACAGCCTGCGCTACGTGGGCAATGTCGGCACCGGATTCGACAAGCGCTCGCTGGCCGAGGCCATGGACCGGCTCAACGCCCTGGACGAGGCCAAGTCTCCGTTCCCCCCCGATGTGCTGCGCTCCCGGCCCGAGCTGCGCCGGGTCCACTGGGTCACCCCGTCGTTGGTCGCCAAGGTGGAGCACCGTCAGCTCACAACGGCGGGCCGGCTACGGGCACCCTCGTTCCAGGGCTTCAGAGAGGACAAGGACCCGAAACAGTGCACGTACGCCCAGCTCGTCGCCGAGGCGTCGACCTAGGGTGTAGTCCCGTGACATCGAGTAGACCTGAGCCGGCGGTGGGCAGTTTCTACGAGCCCTGGCAGACATACAACCAACGGGTCATCGAAGTGGTGGGCGAGCTCAGCGACGAGCAGTTGGCGATCAGTTCCTCTCCCGAACGGTGGCCGATCTGGGCCACGGTGGGGCACACCGCGGGCGCCCGGGTCTACTGGTTGTGCCACGTCTTCGGTGAGCCCGGGGCGGAGACGACGCCGTTCACCGATCCCGACGGGATGGGATGGGAGGACGACTTGGAGACCCCGCGCAGCGCCGCTGAGCTGACCGAGGCACTGGAGTCCAGCTGGCGGATCCTCGATAGCTGTCTCCAGAGGTGGACCCCTGACATCGTCTTCGAGGAGTTCGAAGGGCAGGCCGGCAAGACGACCCAGGTGCACACCCGTCAGGGGGTCCTAATCCGCCTCCTCAGTCACGACTCCTACCACTGCGGTGAGCTGTCTCAGACCTTGGGTATCCACGGGCTACCTCAGATCGACCTGTGGCGCGCTTGATAACCGGACGAGGAACTGGGCACCTCAATCAGCCGGATCGGTGACGTCGGCGACTTGCGTCTCAAGGATCCGTGCCAGGTCGTCCCCATCCAGGGTGATCGAGACACCGTGGGCCCCACCTCCGATCGACACCGTGCCGGTGGCGGCGAGGGTGTCGGCGATCACCGGCCAGGGCCGACTCGACCCGAGCGGGGTGATGGTGCCTCTTGCGTAACCGGTGACCTCCCGGGCCAGCTCGGCGTCGGGCATCGACAGTCGGCTCACCCCGAGCAGACGCCTCAGCTTGGGCCAGGAGATGACCCGGTCACCGGGGACCAGCACGAACAAGAAATCGTCGTCGCCCCTCCGCACCACCATCGTCTTGATCACCGCCGACGACGCCACCCCGCGCAGTCTGGCAGCTTCCTCGAGCGAGCGAACCGGCCGGTGGCGAACCACCCGATGCTCTACCCCGTTGAGCCGAGGATCGGAGAGAGCGGGCGTCCCTTCCAAGGGCACCGATCTTAGCCGTCGACCTCTGTTCGGCCCGGCAGCGGCGGTGTCAGTCGACGTCGTCGATGTCGATCACATCGTGTAACTGACCCGCGCCCGGCCCGGTCCGGTGGTTGGTGGTGAATGTTGTGATCCGGCCGGTCAGCCTTTGCGAGAGGATGCCATGAATCACGGCACGGATCGCTGGAGTCAGCAGGAGGAAGCCGATCGCGTCGGTGATGAAACCGGGCGAGATCAACAGGGCGCCGGAGACGAGGACGGCAGCACCATCGCTGAGCTCGCGCCCGGGCAACTCGCCTTGACTGAACCTGGCCCGGATCCGGCTGAGCGCTGAGAGCCCGGCACGACGGACCAGATAGGCGCCGATGACGGCGGTGACAACCGCCAGTGCCAGCGCCCAGACCAATCCGATCTTGGAGCCAACCCAGAAGAAGGTCGCCACCTCGGCGAGGGCTATCAGAGCGAAGACGGCCAAGAACCGCATCGCCATCAACGGTACCGGAGGTGGGAAGCAAAGCTCCTGGGTCTACGAGGCGCTACTCCCCGGCCAGGTCGGCCACCACCGCGAAGTGGTCAGATGCCTGCGATTCGATCACCTCGACCCCGACCGTGGCCAGATCGGGAGTGGCGAACACGTAGTCGATCCGATGCTGAGGGTCGGCGGCATTTGCGGTGTAGCCGGGGCCTGAGCCCGCCTCCGACCAGGTGTCGACCCAACCCGCTGCCAGCAATTCCTCCACCTGCCGCCACTCCGGCTCGGCGTTGAGATCCCCGACCAGCACTGCTGGTTGTCGGCCTGCCCACTCCTCGATGATCACCGCCAGTTGCTCGTGATGGACCGGGTAGAGATCACCTTCGGGGTCGGTCTCGTTGGTGTCGGCATCGTTGATGTGCTGGAGGTGGGTGGAGATGAAGAGGACCTCCCCCTCGGGGGTGGAGACCGGAGCGGCGAGATAGCCGCGCTGGTACAGGGTGCCCACCAATGGAAGTAGCTGACGCTCTGCTTCGCCCAAGGGATATCGGCTGAGAATGGCGTTCCCCCATACCGTGTCGGTCGTGCCGAAGAAGACCGTGTGCTCCCAGCCGAGACGCTCGCCCAACAGGTGGAGCAGGTCGGTGTTGGCGTTGAGCAGGCCGCCGCGGGCCACCTCCTGGAGACCGACCACCGTCGCTCCGCTGTCGAGGATCACCCTGGCGATCGCCTCCACGTCCATCTCGCCGCCGGTCCCGAACGCCTGATGGATGTTGAATGACATGTATCGGACCGGCCCTTCCTCGGGAGCGGCTGCCAGCGTGCCACCTCCCACCAGGCCGACCACCGGGAGGAGGAGCGCCAGCGAGGTGAGCAGGGGGATACCTACCGGCACAGAGTCCGGCGGGAACAGACGACGGGAGGCGGCGGCGGCCAGCCCGAATCCGAGCAGTGCCAGTGACCCGCCGATCCGGGCCTGGGCCTGGGTGAAACCGAGATCCATGTCGAGCGGCAGGTAGTAGGCAAAGCCAAAGATCAGGAACAGCACAGCCCCGGCGGTCAGCGGCACCGCGGCTGGGGTGACCGCGGTGCCCGGGGTGTCGGGGACCATGCCGGCCCACAGGATCCCGGCCGCGGGAATGGCGAGCAGTATCAGCACCGCGAAGACCACACTCGGTCCTTCGGCTAGAACGGCCGCCGCCGCTACCAGCACCGCGGCCAGGGCCACCATCGACCGGAGCTCTCCATAACGCTGAGCGAGCCAGAGACCCACCAGGTTGAGTGCGGTGATCCCGACCATGACCAGACCAGTGCTGACCGAGATCGATTCGGCGATCCATCCCGGCGACTGCAGAACCAGGTACTGGACGAACAGAAAGGGGCCGAAGCCGATAAGGGTGATCGCCGAGATAGAGCGGGGACCGGCTCGGGCCGGGATGGGGACCGTCACCATCAGGTAGACCACGGCGGCGGTGATGGCGACGGTGGCGGCCAGGGGAGCGGCACCGGGTCGGTAGGCGAGATCGAGGCTCGATCCCAAGCCCTTGATCGCCGAGTCGAGAGCGATCCCCATCAGCACCCCGCCCACCAGTGCTTCCCGTCCCAGACTGAGCAGCAGCGGGAGCAGGCCGACGAAGGCGGCAACCGCCACGCCGGAAGTCCAATGGTCGATGGCCGGGTCGTCGATCATCTGATTGGCGATGCGGGCCCCCACCAGGGCGATGACCCCTACCCCCAGGGCGTAACGAACGGTGAGCAGTCTCGACAGGATGGGGAGCAGGATCCCGGCGAGGAACGGTGCCAGGGCCCTGGGAAGGAGATCGAGGGCCCCCACCCCGAGGGTGTCACGCTGGTACCAGCCCAGCGACCCGAAATGAAAACGCGCCATCTCCATTCCGAGCAGGAACACAAGTGCCGTCAGCAGCGCACCGAGCCGGGCTCCTCTCATGAGGGGGCATCCTACGGATGGGCCATGTCCGGCGTCGGGCTGCGGTCACGGAGCGCCCGGAGGCGCGAGCCGCGCCTGGATTCAGATCGCCGGTTGCTGGGGAGCTGGGGCCGGCTCTGGGATGAGATCGAGGAGTTGAGTGTTCAGTAGGTAGTACTGGGGGCTCGGCATCGAGCCTTGCCCGTGACGACGGTTGATCTCCTTGAGGAGGGCCAGCCACTGACCAAAAGCGTCTGCCGGTGACACCGCATCCGAGGTCAGTGCTTTGGCGATGTCGGCGATGCGGCGCTGCATGTCCTCGATCGAGTCCCTGATCGGCGTGGTCTCGGCGGCGGGTCGAGGAGCGAAGATCTCCTCGTTGACCTGCGGCGAACCGTTTCGGGATTCATCTTTAGCGGAAAGGTCGATGTGCCTTGGCTGATCGGCTCCCACCACAGCCAACCGTCTCGCCGGCTGTCTGCCGATCCCCAACTCGGATGCGAATCGCGTCGAGTCGGAAACGTAGAGGATGACTTCGTCGCCGTCGACCTTGATGTGAAACCCATCTGACCGAGAGGTAATGACTATCTCTTCTAGTGGCCAGGTTGCCACCGTGCGATCTCCAGCGGTGAGGATCATTCGCTCATGGCGGATGTCAACCTCGACGCCCAGGGGAAGCTTGGTGCGGCCCGGTAGGCGGAGCCTTGCGTTGAATGACGACATCATCCCTCCATCAGGAACCAGCCGGAGCGTCGCCATGACGCTCCCACTCTTGTAATCGCCGGACCGGCCCTCCGGGTTACTCCCGGATTCGACCGTCATTTGGCGGTCACACGTCTAGTTGTCGAATCGGCATCTGGCTGGCGGGCTTGAGCGACAGCTTGTCTCTTGACATCGAGTCACTCCAGCCTTGGTCGAGGGGGGGGAAAACCAAAAAACCCCCCTCGACCTCGCTTCGCTCGGTCGGTCCCCCCTTGGAAAGGGGGGACAACGTGCTTTCGGTTGTCCCCCTGCGGAGCGGGGGGGGACCACTGCCTCTCCCTTGGCAACGGGGGACAGCGTGCTTTCGGTTGTCCCCCTGCGGAGCGGGGGGGACCACTGCCTCTCCCTTGGCAAGGGGGGACAGCGTGCTTTCGGTTGTCCCCCTGCGGAGCGGGGGGACCGACGCCAGCGACCGTTGGGAGCGCGTCGAGGGGGGCTGTGCACCCCCTCGACGTCGCTGCGTTCCGGCGGTCCCCCCTTGGAAACCCTTTGGCAAGCGGGGACAACACGGTCGCCCGTCTAGCCGGGCGGTTGGTAGCTCCAGACGAAGAAGCCGCGTAGTGGCTCTCCGGTGCTTTGAGAGCACCCGGTCAGATTTCCTTTGGAGTCGAAGCGAAGACGAAGCGAGACGTCTGAGCGGGGGTGGTTGGGGTCGTAGAGGCGAACCATGACCACACCGTTGGTCTCCCTCTCATACCCGATCGCCACCACCTGGTGGTTGTCCGAAGGGTCGGCCACCCCGGCCACCCTGATCAGGGTGAGCGACACCGGCACTTTTTGATCCAACGACGACCTGAGAACCGGCCACTCCCGCTGGCCCGTCTTCTTCAGGATGCCCTCCGTCCACGGGAGCCACCATGGCGCCTTGGCCGGCAGCAGCTGCCAGGTGAGACAGCGACCGATCATCTGCTGGCGACGCATCGAGTCGACTTGCCGCTTCACCAACTCCGAGAACAGCTCGCTCCCCGGCTGGGGCGACGAGGTCTCGGCTGGGGCTTCGCTACCTGCCAGGAACCGGTCGAGAGCAGCCCAGCTCATGCCTCCGCACAAACCGAACGTGCCCCAGAACCGGGCTTCCTGGGTCATGCCGGCCAACTGACGGACGGCACGGGGGATCCCAATCCCGGTCAACTCGGAGAGCCGACCTTGACGATTGATCTCGCCTATCACCGCCCCACCGGGGAAACGGTTGGGGAAGCGGAAGCCGTGGACCGCTGGATCGAATCTGGTGCTGGGCATCGCTTTTCCTCCTCTCAGATGAGCAGCGCCCGCCATGTCTTGGGGCCACACACGGAGTCGGCCTCGAGACCGTTGGCCTTCTGGAACGCGATGAGCGCTGTTGTGGTGCGCTTGCCGAACACACCATCCACCGAGCCGGGACTGAATCCCTTGTCGGCAAGCCTCCTCTGGAGCTCTTCCACCACCGCCCCCTTGGAGCCTTTCTTCACAGTTGGCCGGTCAGGTGGCTCGACCTTGTCAACCTTGAATGGGGAAGGCTCGTCCTTGCCCACCGCGGGGAGGCCGTTTAACAGGGCGGTCCAGGTCTGCAGCCCGACAACGCCGTCGATTTCGAGCTTGCGTGAGGTTTGGAAGGCGCGGACTGCTGTCTGTGTCTTGGACTTGAACCCCGAGCCCTGGTCGACATCTTTGAAACCCGCATTCACCAAGAGCTCATGCAGCTTCGCCACCGAGGGTCCCTTGTCTCCCTTCTCCAGCTTGGGCCAGGTGTTGGAATCGTTGGGATTTGTAGGCTCCGCGGAGACCGTGGACCAGTCGATCCCGGCCTTGATCTCGGCAGGGGAGAGCACCACCTCGTAGTGCATCGCGTCCTTGTTCCTTCGATAGTCACCGCCCCAACCGAAGACCTGCAGGCCCTTCTTGTTCCGGATCGCCTTGATCGCGCTCACCATCGCAAACGGCATATCAGTGACCAGCTTGGGGCCGTAGGGATTGGTTCGGGCGTTGATGTCTGCGGCGATCCCGTAGGCGTGGAGGCTATAGCCACGGCCGTTGGTGATCTTCCGGCAGTTGTAAGCGCCAGTCTCCCAAGCTTTGGATGTGTTGGCCCGGGGCACGTAATTGGTGCTCCGCATGATGGCATCGAGCGCCTGAAACGCCTCGTATACCTCGGCGTTCAGGCCACTCAGGGTTGCGCCGGTGTAGAGGGTGAGAGTGCGCTTGGTGAAGTCGCAAGGGGGTCCCCAGAGTTTGCGGAGCTCTGTCGTCGATCGCAAGGCAGCCACCTTTCCTTGGGCCCGGCCGACGACGGAACTCAAACATGGTCCAAGTCACCCCGTCCGTCCAGGAATCGGCTCGGTACTTCGCCGCGTTCGAAGCTATCACAGGACAGTCGACGATGGCTGGGCGCGGCTCAGTCATGCCCGCCAAACACCTCGTCGAGAAGCTGTATCACCCCGCGGCGGGCGTCGTCGTGAGGGTCGTAGACCAGCGTCGAGTGGAGCTTGCCGGGCAGCTCGACCAGCCCCGCGTCGGGGAACGATGTCTGGATCTGGACGATGCGTCCCGCCGGGCAGATCCGGTCGTTTTCGTACCTGAGCGCAAGCAACCGCTTCCCCGAGCGAGCCGCGGTTTCCACGTCGGTCACTGATGCTCCCAGGGTGGCGATGTTCGGCCGACTCCCGGGGAAACGGATAGGGAGGGAGGGTTGAGCTGACACCCCCGCACCGACCGCGTCGTCTCCGAGAAGGGAGAAGACCACCCCACCTGTGGCACACATCCCGATCACCACCACCTGACGACCGTGTCTCTCCTTCACATGACGGCACAAACCGATCAGCCAGTCGGCCACTTTGGAGCGCCGATCGGAGAGGATGAGGGTGAGTTGTCGACCCCAGCACAGCTGGGCGGCTCCTTTGACCCAACTCTCCTGTCCCGCCGTGCCGAAGATGACCGGCATGTGGACCACGCATCCCGCCTCCACCAGGGTGCGGGCGTAGTGGGCTGTCTCGCCGGCGAGACCGGCCAATTCATGGAGCAGGACCACGGGCCGACGGGACTCGGCCTCACCCATCCAGAGCACCTCTCGGCCCGGGCCCGTCGCCGGGAATCGATATCGGGGGAGGGTGTCCAGGTCCATGACTCGACCCCAAGCTATCAGGAGACAATGACCGGCTACCCGAGCTGCCATAGGGCCGCCACACCGGGCAACCACAGCAGGCTGGTGAGGAGCTCAGCCCGTCTCAGCCGGCTCTCAACATCAAGCCGGAGCCACCAGGTGATGGCGGCCAGTGGCACCACCGCCCCGGCCCAGATCCCGGCCAGGTAGACCATTCCCCCCACCCCCATCATCACCGGGATCGTGGTCACTGCCGCGAACCCCACCGCCGCAAGGACGATGGCGTTCATCGTCGTCCTCCGACCCCAGGCGAGGGCCGCCGTCCTCCAGCCGGCGATACGGTCACCGTCGACATCGGCCAGGGTCTTCAGAAACTCGCGGGGCAACAGAAATGCGGCCACCAAGAGCCCAGCCAGCCAGACCGGCGGTGATATGGCTCCCGCCACCCACCCTCCCCAGACGACCGTCGCCCCGAACATGGCGGCGACCCATCCGTGCGCGACTAAACCCAGACGCTTCACCAGCACCGAGTAGGCGATCCCGGCGAGAAGAAACAGGGAGGCCACCCCAAGAGCGGTGGGGCCGATCAGCCTCGCGACAGCCAGACCTCCGGCCGCGGCCAGACCGGCTCCCAATCTGGCCCGTCCGCCCGTGACTCGACCCGAGGTGAGGGGCCGTCGGGGTCGGTTGACCGCGTCGGCTGTGACGTCGGAAATGTCGTTGACGATGTTGCAGGCGGCGACCGTCAGCAGCACGGTGGTCGCGGCTCCGATGGCCACCTTGTCGAGGGCAGCCCCGCCGCTCAGGTGTGAGCCGAGCAGCGAGGTCGACGCTGCTGCGAGACAGGCGAGGGGCCGTGAGATCTCGATGAGGGCGGTCATGGCGCCGTGGCCCGCTCGACCGTCCAATGGGAGCCCGGCTCAGGCCGGGGTCGAAAGATCCACCGATATGTGGCGAAGGGGAGGAGATAGCAGGCTGCGGCCGCTCCGATCGCCCAGACGGGCAACCGCGGAGCCAAGAGCAAGAACAGCGGCACAAGGACCAGGATCAGATGCCAAGTCCCGCGTACCAGCTGGCGGTGACGATCCGTAGCCTGCGCGGCCAGGACCAAGTAGCCGGTGGACAACAGAGAGGCGACTCCCATGGGCCACAGGAGGGCCCATCCCGGTGCCCCGTCCCAACCCAGCACGATGGGAAGAAGTGCGAGACCGACCGTCACTGCTTGCAGCCCGAGGGCATAGCCCAGATAGCCGGCTCCCAGGCGGACCGCTCCGCCCGGTCGGAGCTCTGCCCCAAACCAGGTAGCGGTGGTTGACGCGCCGCAGCGTCGGTCGTTGGCCAGGTCGCGGATGCTCCCGTGCACACCGTTGGCGAGAAGGATGAACACAAGGAAGAAGACCGACAGGAGCACGGTCCACTCGGTGGTCGCCCCCACCACGTCGGCCGCCAGCCATCCGAGCGACGCCCAGGCCAGCCCCTGCACCAGGTCGGTTAGCGGCGGGACAAGACACCTCTTTCCCCAGAGGTCGTACACGGTCACCGCGGCGAACAGGACCAGCAGAGTCGCCAGCTCCGACCTCCTCCCTCCGAGCGCGGCCACTACCAGCACCGAGATGGGAATCTGAAGCCAGGCCACCATCAATGCCGTCCGCGGGGAGACCAGGCCCAGCACCAGCGGGTTGGCGGCCCGTCTCGGGTCGGTGCGATCGAGAGGGAGGTCGACCACGTCGTTGAGCAGATAGGCGTAGAGATGAAAGGAGAGGGCAGCCGCGACCAAACCGGGGACCAGACCGAGGCGGAGTTGGTGGTGGGCCGTCGCTGCCCCCAACAGCACCATCGTGACCGATGCACCCAGCGTGTCGGCTCTGATGAGTCTGGCGATCAGGACCAACGACACTTGGATCGTCGAGCCTACCCCTCGCCCCTGGCGCCAATCTGGTTTAGTTGCATCGGTCACAGGAGTGGCGCGGCAAGGAGGATATACCCATGGCGTCGTTTCAGCATCGTGCTCCCGACCCCGGCATCACCGAGATCAGGGTTCACGGGGTGGGAGGCACGTCGCCGGTAGCGATGCTGGGCCGGTCGGACTTGGTTCAGGTCGCCGGGGATGAGATCTCAGGGTTCTACCGGAGCACTGAGACCGAGTCCGGGCGGACCGTCGAGGCGTACTCCTGGGGCGGGCTCACGACTAGCTCCGCATCCCGGGCGCTCTGGGTGCTGCTCCTCCCGTTCAGCCTGGTCAACATCGCAGGGTGGATGATCGAGCCGGCGCGGAAACGTCAGGCGGTCTCGGCCGGGAGCGGGGTGTTTGCCCGACTCGATGCCGTTGTCGCCCGGTGGGGGAGACGTCTGCCTGCGACCACCTCGCCGCGATTGGAGCGGGTGCAGCGATGGCTCGTCCATGTGCTTGCCCTCGCCTTCACCGCCACCTATGTCCAGCTCACCGCCTATGTGGCCGTCGATCTCTTCGCCAATCAGTGCGGAGGGTCGCGCAACTGTCTCCAGCGACTGCCCTTGAACGTAATTTTCGGTGGCGACGCCGAGGTAGGGCGGCGTCTGGTGATCGGGATGGCGGCCCCGATTGCGCTTCTCGTCCTCTTCTTGTTCCTCGCAAGACGCAGCCGCCTCACCTATGAGTCCTACCGACCATCGGACGGGGAGCGAGGCCCGACGGGCGAAGAGCTGTCCCCATTGGAGGATCCACTGGTCTGGGACCGGGTGGGCTATCAGACGACAATGGCCCAACTCCACGCCATCGCCTGTCTCGGTGTGCTCTTGCTGACCTTCTCCGGCACCGCCCTGCAGCTCTGGGGCGAACAAGGCGGTGTCGTCTCGATGGTGCATCGGCTGGGACAGGGCGCCGGTGCCGCGCTGGCCGCCGGGGCGCTGGTTCTGGTGGGCTGGACTGCCTCGCGCAGTCGGGTCGAGGATCGCAGCTGGAAGCGGACCACCAGGACCGGCTTCTGGGTCGGCTGGCTGTTCCTCGTCGTGGTCCTTGCCACGACCTGGGGGCTGACGACAGAGGAGACTCTCGACACGGTCAATTGGTTTGGCCTGAGTCCCCTCGCCCTGCTCACCTTCGCCATCGGACTGGGGTTTGCCCTCGCCGCATGCCAGGCGCTGCGGTGGGTGGCCGAGGGTTACCTTCATACCGATCAGTTCCTGGTAGTGCCGGCGGCTCTAATTGTGGCGCTGTACCCGAGGCCGGCGGTGCTGGCGGGGGTGGCCGTGATCTTGCTCCTGATCAACGTGGCAGCCCCGGCGAAGCCTGGGTCGAGAACCGCCATATGGGACATGGGGCTGCTCACCGTGCTCGCTGCGGTTGGTTGGGCGGCTGGGGAGGTGCTGGACGAACAGGCCTACCTGTGGGCAGGCGTGGCCGTCGCCTCGGTGGCTGCCGCTTTCCTCTGGCTGGCGCGACGACCCGAACCCGGATTCCGATGGGCCGCCGTGGGGTCGGTGGGGGCCTTCGCTGCGATCATGCTTCTCGGGATCTTCTCCGGTGTGATCGTCCGCACCGCAGCCTGGCTGTCCGATGACACCCTCACTGTCGTCTATCCCGGCTTCTACCAGTGGGCCGTGGTGGCAGTGACATTGACCCTTCTGGTGGTCACGCTCGCCTTGGCCCTCTATGGGCTGAGGACGCTGATGGTGAGTGGGGGCTCGTGGCGGACGGAGGCTGAGAGCCGGCTGGAGCAGGCCGGCTACCCACCTCAGTCGAAGCAGGCCCTCACCACCAGGACGGTGTTCATCAGGGCCGTCGTAGAGACGGCCAAATCGGTCGATGTGATGATCACTCTCGCCGGGACGGTCCTATTTGCCGCAGGGCTGGCCGGGTTCATCAAGATCATTCAGCGTCGCCGCCGCTTCAGCACCTGGTTCGACCGGCCTTTCCCCGAAGACTTCTCTTGGCTGCTCGACCTGGCCGGGTGGCTCGCAGTGGGAGCGGTCGTCGGCGCCTATCTAATGGTCCGCTCCGGACTGCGCAGCGAGGCGACGCGCCGCAAGATCGGCATGGTCTGGGACGTGGCCAGCTTCTTCCCCCGCACCTTCCACCCGCTGGCTCCCCCCGCCTACGCGGCGAGAGCTGTCCCCGAGATCCAGGCTCGGGTGCGTGAGGCGGTCGCCGGTGGGGGGCGGGTGATCCTGGCCGGCCACAGCCAGGGTTCGGTGATCGCGGCGGCCGTCATTGCCTCACTTCCCGAGGAGATCGCCAAAAGCACGGCGCTGGTCACCTATGGCAGCCCGTTGGGAAAGTTCTACCGGGCGTACTTCCCCGACGCCGTGCCCGACGAGATGATCCAGCGACTGGCACGCAAAGTGGGTCCTGGCCGCGATCCGGGGGACCTCTTGTATTGGGTCAACTTCTACCGTCGGACCGATCCGATCGGAGATCGGGCCTTCCGGGAGGGAGACCTCTCAGCGTTGAACCTTCCCGACGGTTTGATCGAGACGTTGGCGGGGCAGGGACGGGCGCCCGACGGAGGCGACGTCGAGCTGGACGACCCATGGGAGACACAGGTCATGCCCTACCGGCCCCTTCCCAAATTGAGAGTCCATTCCGGGTATGAGTCCGATCCGGCGTGGATCGGGTGCCTGAAGCGGCTGTCGACCCTGCTCTGACTGGAAACCGTCGGCAAGCATCGCCGCCTGGAGTCGGTCTTCGGTTTGAAACCCCGGTTTGGGGGTATTTGTCCCGGAATCGACGGACTCGGTTCACCCGGGTGTCCCGTCGCGGAAAGGTCGTCTACGTACGGTGGAGCCATGCCTGAGTCAACCCCCCTCACCCGTCTCACCTCATTTGGGACCGTTCTGTCCCTTCTCCTGTCGATGTTGCCCGTGGTGCTTCTCGCGGTGCCGGCAGGGGCCGTCTCCAACACCCTGGTGATCAACGAGATCGACTACGACCAGCCGGGCACCGACGCCGCCGAGTTCATTGAGATCAAGAACGTCTCTGACGATGACATCAGCCTGGAGGGCTATGCGATCCAGCTGATCAACGGGACGGGCGGCGGTGCGGCCCAATACCAGTTGTTTGCCCTCCCGGATGTGACTCTGACCTCCGGGGAATACTTCGTTCTTTGTGCCAACGCGTCCACCACCGGGAACTGCGACCTCGACGTCACTCCAGACACCAACCTGATCCAGAACGGCGCCCCGGATGCGCTGGCTTTGCTGTTCAACGGGGCGATCATCGATTCGATCTCCTACGAAGGCGATGTGCCCGGCTTTGTGGAGGGTGCGAGCGCACCCACCGACGACGGTGTCGCAGAGGGACTTTCCCGTTGCCCCGACGGGGTGGACAGCGACATGAACAACGCCGACTTCGCCCTCGGACCGATCACCCCGGGGGAGTCGAACGACTGCCCGGAGCCACCACCACCATTCGGGGTCTGTGGTGACCCGGCCGACTTCATCCACCAGGTGCAAGGCGACGGAGCGACCAGCACATTGGTCGGCGACAGTGTCATCGTCGAGGGGGTGGTCGTCGGTGACTTCCAGAACAACGCCGAGCCCGACCATGGGAATCTGAACGGATTCCACCTCCAGGAGGAGGACGTGGACGCCGACGCCGACCCGGTCACCTCGGAAGGGCTGTTCGTCTTCGCCCCAGGTTCGGTCGACGTCGCCGTTGGACAGCTGGTCAGAGTGCAGGGCATGGTGGCCGAGTTCACCAGCGGAAGCAGCTCGATGACCCAGCTGAGCGGGATCACCGACCTCGAGATCTGCGGTGAGGCCGCCCTGCCCACCCCAGCCACCGTCAACTTCCCCCTGTCGGCCGTCACCGACCTGGAGCGCTACGAGGGGATGAGTGTGATCTTTCCCCAGACCCTGGTCATCTCCGAATACTTCAACTACGACCGATTCGTCGAGATGGTGATCGCCCTTCCCTTCGACGGCGAGGATCGGCACCACACGCCGACAGCCGTGGTCGAACCGGGAGCTGCGGCGGTGGCGCTACAGAACGAGATCGCGTTGCGTCGAATCACCCTCGACGACGGTCTCAGCGTCCAGAACCCTGCGTTCACCCGACACCCCAACGGGGACGAATTCACCCTGAGCAACCGTTTCCGGGGCGGTGACACCGTCACCGACACGGTGGGGGTCATCGATCACACCTTCGGTCTGTATCGGATCCAACCCACCGATGCCGCGGTCTACACGGAGGTGAACACCCGGCCGGCCGCACCCGATGATGTGGGTGGCGAGTTGACCGTCTCCAGCTTCAACGTGCTCAACTACTTCCTCACCATCGACGACGGGAACGCCATTTGTGGCCCGGCCCAGGATCAGGATTGTCGGGGCGCAGACACACAGTCGGAGTTCGACCGGCAGCGAATCAAGATCCTCTCGGCTCTGGCCGAGATCGACGCCGACGTCTTCGGCTTGATCGAGATGGAGAACACCACCGGCGTCGAGCCTCTTGCCGACATCGTCGCCGGTCTCAATGGCATGGGAGAGGGACCGTATGACTTCATCGACACCGGCACTATCGGGACTGATGCGATCAGAGTGGGGATTATCTACCAACCGGGCAGTGTCACTCCGCTCGGTGATCACGCCATCCTCGACTCCAGCATCGACCCGGACTTCGACGACACTCTCAACAGGCCGGTGCTGGCCCAGTCGTTCGTCGACAACGACGGTGGAGTGTTCACCGTCGCGGTCAACCACCTCAAGTCGAAAGGCTCCGACTGCGACGACGTCGGCGATCCCGACCTCGGTGACGGGCAGGGCAACTGCAACCTGACCCGGTTGGCGGCTGCTCGAGCCCAGGTCGACTGGCTGGCATCGGATCCGACGGGCAGCGGCGATCCCGACGTGTTGATCTTCGGCGATCTCAACTCCTACGACATGGAGGATCCGATCGGCGCCGTCATTGCAGGCCCGGACGACACCCTGGGGACCGACGACGACTACACCGACCTGATCCGCGAGTTCGGCGGCGAACATGCCTACTCCTTCGTGTTTGACGGTCTGGTCGGATATCTCGATCACGCCCTGTCCAACCACGACCTCACCCCCCAGGTGAGTGGAGCGACGATCTGGCACATCAATGCCGATGAGCCCGACCTGTTGGACTACGACACCTCATTCAAGAGCCCGGAGCAGGCCGCGCTATTCGAGGAGAACGCCTACCGGTCCTCGGATCACGACCCGGTGATCATCGGTCTCGACGTCAATGTCGGGCCCGCCTGCGATAACGCAACCGCCAACCCGGACCGGCTGTGGCCCCCGAACCACAAGTTCGTCCCCATCGCCATCGACGGCGTCACCGACCCCGACGGGGACATGGTCACCATCACCATTGACAGCATCTTCCAGGACGAGGCGGTCACGGCGCGGGGCAGCGGGAAGTCAGCGCCCGATGGGAGAGGCGTCGGCACCAGCACGGCCGAGGTCAGGGCCGAGCGGGTCGGCGGCGGCAACGGCCGCGTCTATCACATCGGATTCACCGCCACCGACGGTTTAGGCGCGTCCTGTGCCGGGACGGTGACGGTCGGGGTGCCGTCTCGGCCGCACAAGCCGCCGGTCGACGACGGACCGCTGTTCGACTCGACCGTCGTTCCGGGTGGTTGAACCCAACCTCTCACGCAAGTGGGGGGCTATTGAATGCTGATCGACCCCGGGTTGCCGCCTCGGCGACCCGGGGGTGCGAGCCGCGGTGGGGATCCTTCCTGGAGGAGTAGGTTTCTCGACGACGTGAAGCAAGTGGAGCTGAGGCGCAATGTCTTCGTCCCGGTCGCCATCGACGCCGAGCGGGTGATCGACGGAGTTGACATGGTTCGGGTCACCTACTTCGCTCTCACCACCGACGCACCAGCCGACGTCTGGGAAGTCGAGCTTCCGCCGCTGGCGCGGCTGCACGGGATCGGCGCCCTTGGTCTCGCCGGAGTGATCTACAGCGCGATGCGTGAGGAATCCGGTCCGGGACAAGATACGATCGAGTTCGACCTGTTCAGCCGAGCCGGCGACGTTGCCGCCATATTCGCCTTGGAACAGGAAGGGACGCCCCTGTCGGTGCAGGTGGAGGATGTCTGGATGCCGACGACGTGGTTCACCCAGGTTCAGATCTGGGATGAGCCGGACCTCGATCCTAGGCAGCCGGTCGAGTTGGCACGCGGCGATGTCTTTCGTGTTGCCCTTCCTGCCTTCCAGGAGGCCTACCGATACACGGCAGGGGACGTAAGCCTCGAAGTCTTGGTCGAACGAGACGTCTCTGATCAGATAGTCAGTTCGCCGGTGGAGACCGAAGCGATGAGGGCTTGGTCACAGGCACAGATCGACGAGACACGGCGGGCCTTTCCTGGGAAAGACGTCAAGCTCAGGTACCGGGGTCAAGACGATGGCTGAGCTGTCGATCACCGTGATCGATGTGGGATGGGGTGATTCGATTCTCGTCGACTCCCAGAACGACGCGGGTGACCACAAGTTTGGTCTCGTCGACTGCAATGACTTCGAGCGACAACGCAACGCACTGCCTTTCGTCAAGCGGTACCTCGAAAGGCTCTCCATCGACTGGAAGGACCGCCAACCCCTCTTCGAATGGGTATTGCTGACTCACGGGCACGCCGACCATGCCCGGGGTCTGAAGGAGATGTTGAAGACGTTCGGGACCAGACACTTCTGGTACCCCAAGTCGGTCGCCTCCACCACCTACGGTGTCCTACTCGACTTCGCCAACCGATCGGACGCCGTCGTCAACCATCAGGCTGTCGACGAGACCAAGATCCTGGCGGCGCCCGAAGTCGAGTTCCATGCCGATCTTCGTGTTCTGTGGCCCAACTTCAATCAGGTCGACATCAACAACGAGAACAACAACTCGGTGGTTCTGGCCCTCAGCCTCGGGGATGTCACCATGGTTCTCACCGGCGACGCCGAAGCGGAGAACTGGCCCCAAATCGTGCCCCGGCTACCGGCGAACACGACTCATCTCCAGGTCCCCCACCATGGGGGACGAAACGGACTGTTCGATCCTTCCGACGCCACTCCACTGCTCGACCATCTCAACTGGCGGAAGACACGTTTGGTGATGAGCAGTCATGTGGTGCCTCACGGCCATCCTCATCCCGACGTGGTCAACCTGCTGGCCAACCGGCGCTTTGTTTCCTATCGAACCGATCGCAACTACCACGTGACCCTGACCACCGACGGGAAGCGGGTCTCGGTGGGCTACACCCATGTGAGCGGTCGTCTTCCCCGGTGAGCTAGACCACCGGCCCCTGACGGTCACTCCGCCTTGGTGGCTCAACCCATGCGGTCGGCGAGGATTGTCGCCCCGCGGTGGGCAACGGCGGCGATGGACAACATCGGGTTCACCCCCGACGCGGTGGGGAAACACGAACCGTCCATCACATAGAGACCCCCGGTGTCGTGTGTCTCGTTGTTGACGTCCACCACCGCGGTGGCAGGGTCACTTCCCATCCGGGCGCTTCCCATCTGGTGGAACGAAAAGTATGAGGTGCGGTTTGGTCCATACCCGATGGCGTCGGCGTCCTCCATGAACGTCTCCAGAGAGCCGCTGGCCGGCACCCAGCGCACAGCTCTTATCGACGAGGTGATCACCTCCTTGGCGCCCGACTCCGCCAGCATCTCGGCGGCCCTCCTCACCCCTACCCGCACATGGCCCTGGTCGAATCTCGAAATGCGGTATTTCCACACCGGGCTCCCGTCCTTGCGGATCACCACCCGGCCGTGGTCACGATCCCGGAGCAGGATCCCGGCCACGTTGAGATGGCCCAGTCCGAGGACATCACGTTTGAACGAGGCTCCATCCTGCCAGCCGATGAATGCGGAAGGGAACAGGGGATGAACCGGGGCGGTCTCGAACTTGAACCCGTGCCCGTGCCCGTCCAGGTTGGCGAACTGGTCGCTGAAGCGGGCCTGGAGGGTGCCGGTCCACGGCTCGACCCTCTCGTCGAATCGGCCCCACAGAGCGGTGACCGGATGGACCCGGAGATAGCGTCCCGCCGCGGCTCCACCCAGCCCGCTGCGCTGGAGAATGGCGGGGGTGTTGAGCGCCCCGGCGGCCAGGACGACGGCTCTCGACTTGACCCTCACCGTGTG
>DASWKK010000092.1:0-17075 GCA_036396655.1 Acidimicrobiia bacterium | reverse complement strand
GCGATGTTGATTTCTGACCTCCACTCGACCGTGCCAACGGCGCGGCAGTGTATTCCCGGTCATCGCGGCCATCGGCTTGAATCTGAGACGCTAACCACTGAGCGAGGAGCGATGATCGAGAACGTGCCGGCGGAGGACTGGGAGAGCTGGGTCGAGGAGACCGGAGGACTGGTCCTCGACGTCAGGGAGCCGTTTGAGTGGGAGCAAGGAACCCTTCCCGGGGCGCTTCTGATCTCGATGGGTGAGATACCGGTCCGCATCTCCGAGATGGACGCCGATCGGGCGCTCCTCGTCGTATGCCGCTCCGGTGGCCGCAGCCACCAGGTGGCGGCATTCCTCGCCGCCAATGGTTTCTCCAACGCGGCCAACATGGCCGGTGGAATGAAGGCGCTCGGTCTCCAGGACTGACGTCACCCTCCGCTCCGAAACCGAGTCGCGCTCTGCGACAATGCTCAACGTGAGTGAGCGGCAGAGACTTTCGGCCTGGGCGGGCCCCGTGGCGGGGGTGGTGGCTGTTGTGGCTCTGGTGATCGTGGGCCTCGCTCGAGGCCCCGCGGAATTCGACCCAGGATCCCCGGAAGGCACGATCCAGCTCTACATCACGGCACTGGTCGATGGAGACTTCGACACGGCTGCCTCACTCTGGGATGAGAGCGGCTGTATTCCGATCTCGTCGATCCCGAGCGGAGGTTCGCCCGATGCTTCTGCCTCATTGGTGCGAGTCGAGGGCAATGACATCGAGGCGACCGTCGTCGTCAGGCTCACCGAGAGCTCCCGGGATCCACTCGGAGGCCTCTACGACTACGAAGAGTGGTTCACCTTGATCAGACGTGGCGATTCGTGGCGGATTCGCCAGTTGTCCTGGCCCTATTACGACCTGCCGTGCGAGGAGTCTCCATGACTGCTGTTCTCTCCATTGTTCTGCTTCTTCTGGTCGTCGGCGGCCTGATCGCTCTCGGGGCCAAGCTGTTGCGCAACCGGGACGAACAGGAGGAGAGCGGAGGACTCGATCTCATCCCTTATTTCTTGCTGGCCCTGGCAGTGGGCGTCGCCGGGTTCTCCTTTGCCGGCCTCGCCCGGGCCAGCCTCACTCCTGGTCGTTTCGCAGGGCAACCGACCGGTCAGATAGCCTCCGCGCTGGCCGGCCTGGTGGTAGCGACGCCGGTGGGCTTCTTCCTCTGGCGACGTCAGGCGCGACGAAGGAAGACCTATCCGGACGACCCGGGATGGCCGTTATACCTGGGTGCGGTCGAGCTGGTGTTCCTGACCACCTTCTTCATCTCGGTCGCCCAGTTCGCAGACGCCGTCACCAGCAGTGCAATCACAGCCGAATGGCCGAATCTCGTCGTCTACGGCGGGATCGTGGCCTTCCATTGGTGGGCCGAACGACGAGAGCCCCCAATTGGTCAAGTCGGCGAGGTGCCCCGGCTCGTCGGGTCGGGGGTGTCGGTGGTGGCCCTCACCGTAGGGGCCATCTGGACTCTGTCCTGGCTGTTCTCGGAGGCGTACCTTGGTCTCGGTGGCTCGATCAGCGTGTCCGATCCGGAGATCCCCCTCGCTTTGATCTTGGTGGCCGGTCCGATCTGGGCCCTGCGCTGGCTTCCGGCCTGGAGCACCGAAGCCAACGTGCTCCGCGACCTCTACGTCTCGTCGGTCACCGCGCTCTACCTGATCATGACCGTCGGTGCCGCGGTCTCCATAGCCGCGGTCCTGCTCACCTATCTGCTCGACCCAGCCCAGTCCGCGAGTCAGCATTTCGCCTCGTACCCCACGAGCCTCGCCTTCCTGGCCGCAGGTGGGGCTCTATGGCGCCACCACCACCGCCGGATTAGCCCAGGAAGGACGGGTGCGCTCCGCGGATATCAATATGCGATGGCCGCCGCAGGTTTGGGCGCCCTGATTGGTGCCGCGGTCGCTCTGATCAACGCCGTCTTCGAGCCCAGGCTCGCGGGGCGAAACGGCGGAGAGATGTTGATCACTCCGGCCACCCTGGCGCTCGCCTCGGGCTGGGTGTGGACCTGGTTCTGGCGCAAAGCCCAGACAGCACCGCGTGAAGGGGAAATCCGGGCTCTCCAACGCAGGGTCTACCTGATCGGCATGACGGTGATAACCGGGCTCACCGCCGCAGGGGCGCTGATCGCTGTCCTTGTCGTCGTGTTTCGGGCAGCCCTCGGTGACGTTGATGTGGTGACCAGCTCGCTCCAACCGCCGTTGAGCCTGACCTTGGTGTCGGGAGCTGCAGGCTGGCATCTCTTCAACCAGATCCGGGCCGATAGCGTCGGGCGCGAGCGAATGCAGCTCAAGCCGTTCACAGTGACGGTCATTTGCTCCCACCCCGGGCCACTGGCCACGTTGTTCCCGCGCGAGGCCAATGTCAGGGTTCTGTATCGGGCCGATGCATCGGCCATCGTCGACGATGAGATGGCCGCCACGATCGTCGCCGATGTCGACAACCAGCCATCCCTGGTCTGGGTCGACGAGAGCGGGTACCGGATAGCTCGGGCAAGGGAGTCCTGATCAGGGCCGATCAAGACCCGTTCTCCCGTGGTGGGCAGTTGTGACCTGGCTCGCCGAGAGGTGGCTCAAACTGCGTGGTTGGCGGTTCGTCGGAGCCATGCCGGAGCTGGAAAAGATGATCCTGGTCGGGGCGCCGCACACCTCGAACTGGGACTTCATCGTCTATCTGGGCGCGATCAGGCATTGGCGCATCTCGCCGCGATACATCGCCAAGCACACCCTGTTCCGCTGGCCATTTGGGCCCTTCTTCAGGCGTTTCGGAGGAATCCCGGTCGATCGAGCCAAGGCCGGCGGCTTGGTGGGCCAGGTGACGGCAGAGTTCGATAGATCCGAGCGGATGATCCTGGTGATGGCGCCGGAAGGAACCCGGAGCGCGGCTCCATACTGGAAGTCAGGTTTCGTCAAGATCGCCGCTGACTCCGGAGCTCCCATCGTCCCGGTTTACATCAACTTCGAGAGCCTCGAGGTGGTCCTGGGCCCCCCGATCACATTCGACGGCAACAAGGAGGCACTGATGGATCAGCTCCGTGACTTCTTCTCGTCCGGTAGAGGCAAAAAGAGGGAGGGTGAGGGACCGGTACGTCTCAGAGAAGAGAGATCAGTCTGAGTGCTCAGCCAGCTGGCGGAACTCCTCGGAGGTCACTCCCCGTTCCGGGGCCGCACCCAACCGCAGCAGCTGCCTGCCGAATCTCTCCCTGATCTCGTCCACCGATGCGTCCAGGGCGCGGTGCTTGAGGTCTTCCCCGCTCCCGGAGCGCAGCACACTGCCGGCATCGACGTCGAGCTCGAGCTGGAGGAAGTCGTCGGTGGTCAAATTGGACACCGACAACCCAACCAGGGTCACCGGCTCGTCCTGGCCCTCGAGAGCTCGAGCCAAGAGAACTCCGCCCAGTTCGGCAAGGGCAGCGGTCGAAGATGTCGGGGTGGGCAGTGTGTGGCTCCTCGAGACCAGCCGTGGGCCCGGATACCGCACTCTGAGCGACAGGGTCGATCCCGATCGCTTCTTCTTGCGAAGGCGTCGTCCGACGCGATCGGCCAATCCCAGGACCACGACGGCCAGCTCCTCGGGGTCGGAGAGACCTCGACCCAACGCCTGTTGACTGCCGACACTGCCCGCCCGTCGCCCACCGCGCACCTGGCGAGGATCCCGGTTCCATGCCAGGGCGTGCAATGCCCCGGAGGAGCCCGAGCCCAAAGATGCGGCGAGGGCGCGGTTGGGCACCGCGGCGAGATCGCCGATGGTGCAGATCCCAAGCCGATGGAGATTGGCCGCGGTGACCCGGCCCACACCCCACATCGCCTCCACCGGGAGCTTATGCAAGAAGTCGAGCTCGGTGCCCCGTTCGACCACCACCATGCCGTCGGGCTTGGCGCGGGCCGAAGCCACCTTGGCCAGGAATTTGGTGGAGGCCACACCGATCGAAATGGGAAGGCCGACCTCGGTCTTGACTCTCTGTCGGATCTGGCGAGCGATACTCGATGGCGTCCCGAGGATGTGCGTGGATCCGCTCACATCGAGGAATGCTTCGTCGATCGAAATCTGCTCGATCACCGGTGTCGAGTCTTCCAGGATCGTCATGACCTGCGCCGAGAAGTCGAGATAGCGATCGAAGTGACCGTCTACAACCACCGCCTCCGGGCAAAGCCGAAGCGCCTCCCGGGCCGGCATCGGCGCCCGAATCCCATGTGCCCGCGCCTCGTAGGAAGCAGCGAGCACCACCCCGCCACCGACGAGAACCGGTCTTCCCCGCAGTTGTGGCTCGAGCAGTTGTTCTACCGAGGCGTAGAAGGCGTCGAGGTCGCCATGGAGAATGGTCGGTTCCATCCCCTGAGTGTCGCGCAAGGTTGTGACTGAAATCCCCCTTACCTCCCGGCTTCGCCGGCAGGAGGGACCTTTCCCCCGCTTCGCGGGGGAACAGTCAGTTCGCTATCCCCGGCTTCGCCGTCAGGGACCTTTCCCCCGCTTCGCGGGGGAACAGTCAGTTCGCTATCCCTCGCTTCGCCGTCAGGGACTGTTCCCCCGCTTCGCGGGGGAACAGTCAGTTCGCACCCACCCCCTCCCCTTCGACGAAGGGGCGATCAGCCATCCGCTTCAAAGCTCCCCGGTCGACCTTGCCCAGGTGGGTTTGGGGCAAGGTGTCGACAAGATAGACCCGGCGCGGGTGTTTGTAGGCCTCGAGGCGGTCCAGGACCCAGTCGATCAACTGCTGCTCCGTGGCATCCGGCGCCACGACGAACGCAATCGGTCTGGCCAGACCCGCCGGGTCGGACACCGCCACCACGGCGCACTCCTTCACCGCCGGGTGGTCGAGCAACGTCGACTCGACTTCCTGAGGGCGGAACCACTTGCCCTTGACCTTCAGGGCATCGTCGGCCCGGCCCCGGTGGGTCACATAGCCTTCGTCGTCGATCGAGATCAGGTCGCTACCGGCGAACCAGTCGCCCTTGAACGCCTCGGCGGTGGCCTCGGGGGCATCCCAGTACCCCAGGCCCAAGGAGTCCCCCCGCACCCAGAGCCGACCTACCTCACCGGATGGCACCTCTTCCCCATCGTCGTCGCGAGCCTTGATCTCGTACCCGGGCACCACCTTGCCCACGGTCCCCGGACGCACATCTCCAATTCGGTTGGAGATGAAGATGTGCCACATTTCGGCAGTCCCCAGACCGTCAAGCAGTTCGATCCCGAATCGGTCCATCCACTGGTGGTAGAGGGTGTCGGGAAGGGGTTCGCCCGCCGAGGTAGCCAGCCGGAGCGAGGAGAGGGACTCCCCCGACGTTTCGGGATGGGACAGCATTTGATTGATCGCGGAAGGGACGTTCACCAGCACCGTCGCCCGATGCCGGACGATCCGCTCCAGGAGGGCGGTGGGAGTCGGATGTTCCTCGAACAGCACAGCCGAGCCTCCCACCGAGAATGGGAAGAAGAGATTCGACCCCAGGGCGTAGCCGAAGTACAGCTTGGGCACCGCGATGGTCACGTCTTCGGCAGTCAGCCCGAGGATCCCGTTGCCGTAGAGCTGGGTCGAGTTGGCGAAGGAGCGGTGAGTCTGAACCACCGCTTTGGGCAGACCGGTGGTGCCACCGGAGAAGACCCAGATGGCCGGGTCAGAAGCGGCGGTGTCGGCGGTGGGGATGCTGACGTCGGGCGGCTCGAAACCTTCGTCGACCCTCAACTCGACGGGTGGCGCCACAGATGTGGCACTCAACGCCTCATCGAACCCCTCACCATGACGGTGGTCAACCACCGCTACCACGGACCGGGCCAGACCAACGATTCCCCCCATTGCTGCTCGGGTGAGACCCGGGTTCACCATCACCGCGACGGCGCCGATGCGAAGCACACCGAACAGGGCTGAGACGCAGCCGAGACCGTCGGGCATGACGATCAGCACCCGATCCTTGAGGCCAACTCCACGATCCGCCAACAAAGAGGCATAACCGGAGGCGGCTCGGTCCACCTCCTCGTATGTCACGTTGCGATCGTCGAGACGCAGCGCGATCCGCTCTCCCTGGCCTTGGGTCAGCCGGCGGTGCAGGAGGTGGTCGTCGATGTTCAAGCGTTGAGGCCAGGGCCTGTCCACACCTCGACGCTATCAGTAGCCCGCATCCTTCGGGTCGAAGCGATATGGCAGCTCCAGGCGATGGGCTTTCATCAGGGTCTCGTCGCTCAGGATCTCAACCGTTGCGTCCCCGGCCACGATGTGCCCTCCATCCATCACCAGCGACCGCGGGCAGAGCTCCAAAGCGAAGGGGAGATCGTGGGTCACGACCAGCTGTGTGATGGGGAGATGGTGCAGGACCTCGACCAGCTCCCGCCGCGAGGCAGGGTCGAGGTTGGAAGTTGGCTCGTCGAGAACGATGACCTCGGGCTTCATGGCAAGGACTGTGGCTATTGCAACCCTCCTCCGTTCGCCGTAGCTCAGATGATGAGGAGCGCGCTCCACCGCGTCGAGCATCGAGACCGCGGTCAGGGCCTCGATCACAAGGTTGTCGAGCTCGATGCCCTCCACGCCGAAGTTGGCCGGGCCGAAGGCGACATCCTGTCCGACCGTCGGCATGAAGAGCTGATCATCCGGATCCTGGAATACCAGACCGACCCTTCGCCGCACCTCCAAGACCGACTCATCGGAGATTTCGAGGCCGGCCACCCTCACGGTTCCCGATGAAGGCCGGAGAATCCCGTTGAGGTGAAGAAGTAGGGTTGTCTTGCCGGCTCCGTTCGGCCCGAGCAGGGCCACTCGCTCGCCGTGGTGCACGTGGAGCTCGACGTCTTTCAATGCCTGGTGCCCGTCGGGATAGGAGAAGCTGAGGTCGCTCACCTCGAGTGATGGCTCGCTCATCGCAGGACGATGATGGCGACTGCCGCCAGGACCAGCGCGGCTGTGGGGACCGAGAGACCACCGACCCATTCCCGGCCGGTCGCCGCACGATCACCATACAAGGGCATCTGACCGGTGAACCCACGGGCGACCATGGCGTGATGGACTCGTTCGCCGCGTTCGAAGGATCGGATGAACAACGAGCCAGCCGATTGGGCCAGGGGGCCCGCCTGCCAGAACCACCTGGGCTCGTATCCCCTCGATGCCATGGCGATCCGTCTCCGTGAGAACTCACCGGCGACGATGTCGAGGTAACGCACCATGAACCCCGCTACCGCGGTGATCACATTGGGGACACGAAGCCTCTCGAGGGCCCGTATCAGGTCGGGAATGGTGGTGGTGGCCGAGAGTACGATCGATGCTCCCAGGCCAAGTGTTGCCTTGGCCAGGATCGTCCATGCCCCCCATAGCCCCTCGACCGAAAGGGTCACACCTGCCAGCTCGGTGGTCTCACCTCTCCCGTAGAAGGGGAGGAGGAGGGCAAAGATCAGGATTGGAATCTCGACCAGCATGCGCTTGACGACGAAGGCCGGCGGAAGCTCGGCGAGGATGACGACCCCGAGGAGAAGGCAGGCGGCAAGGGCGTGTGCCCAGAACGCCTGGCGCGGAATGGCCACGACGGAGAGAACAAAGATGAGCAGACCGACGGTTTTGACATGAGCCGCCAGCCGGTGAACGGCGGTGTGGCCGTGCCGGTAGAGCGTGTGGGCGTGGGCGGTGCTGCTCAGAGCCGTGCCGCGCTTCTTCTTCGTAACAGGACGAATACTCCGACTATGACGGCGCCGATGCCAAATGTGACTACCACTCCGACCAGACCGGCGATCCGGGTGCCTGTTGCCTCATCGTCCGCACCACTCAACGCGTAATCGGCGAGGGGAGAGCCTGCCGCGGCACTTTCGTCGGCAGTCTCGATGAATCCCTGGTCGATGGCCACCCGTTCGAGGCCGTCGGGCTCGCCCGAGGCGAGTGGAGCGACCAACAAGACCAGCAGGACTGCCACCACCAGCCCCGAAACGACAAAACCGAGAACCCCGGACCGAACCGGGACCTGGTTCGGTCTGGCGGGTCCCATGCCGTCGAGCCCGGCGATCAACTCGGGCCGTGCCGCGCCGACCGCGCCCACCGTGACCGCCGAGATGAGACCTTCGCCGACGCCGATCAGGAAATGAACACCGACCATGGCCGCGAATACGGTGGCCAGGTCGACGTTGCCCCGACCCCCGATTGAGTACTCGAAGACAAATGCGATCGAAGTGGCGACAACAGAGACCAGTGCGGCGGCGAAGGTGGAGACCAGGACCGAGGTCCAAGTCTTGGGAAGAAGTCTCGTCACCCATCGGAAGACGTACCAGCCGACCAACCCGGTCACTATGGCCATGTTGAGGAGGTTGGGACCCAGGGCTGAGATTCCACCGTCGGCAAAGAGCAACGCCTGGATGAGCACGACCACACCCACCGCGGTGATCCCCAGCCAGGGTCCGACCAGGACCACGGCCAAGGCTCCGCCGAGGAGATGGCCGGAGGTACCAGCCGCAACGGGGAAATTCAGCATCTGGAGGGCGAATACGAAAGCCGCGACCAGGCCGGTGAGCGCGATCCTCTTGTCCTGAAGATAGACGCCCGCCCGTTTGATCGAATACCCCAGCCCTCCCGCCGCCACCGCCGCCGTCCCGGCCGAGGTGGCGCCATTGAGGAACCCATCAGGTATGTGCATCCTCCGACCCTCTTCTTGCGAACCTGTCGCAAGAAGAATAGCGCTGCGCTCAAGGGGAGCAGTCGACGCAGAGCCCGGAGAGGGCAAAATGACTTGCATCGAGGACGAACCCGGTCGACCTGGCGATTGCTTCGACCAGTCTCCGCGTCTCGACTTCGGGGAGTGTGAATGTCTTCCCGCATCGGAGACAGACCAGGTGCTGATGACCCCCGTCTTCAGCCAGGTGATACACCGACGGGCCGTGGCCGAGGTGAGAGTGGGTCAACAGACCCGAGCCCTCCAGCGCCTCCAACGTCCGATAGACGGTCGAGCGGTCGAGACGGGTGCCGGTCTGGGCCTGTGCCCGACTGTAGATGTCGGCGGCGCTCAGATGCTCGTCATGTGAGGAGGCAAGCACCTCGCAGACGGCGCGGCGAGCATTGGTGATCCGATAACCCTCGCTGCTCAATGCGTCGATCAGTTTGCCTGCCGTGATGTGCACCTGCACAGGGTATGCCCCCTCGGCGACTGATAGACGGCCACGGCTACCTTGAGCGACGATGTCGACAGCCCTCGTCACCGGACCCAATTCCGGCATAGGTCGAATGACCGCACTAGGGCTGGCCCGCGCCGGATTCCATGTCATCGCCGCAGGCCGCTCTGCTCAACGGATCGAACCGGTGATCGAACTGATCAGATCGGAAGGAGGTTCCGCTGAATTCCTGGAGCTCGACCTCGCCTCACTCTCGTCGGTCCGATCCGCCTCCACGCGACTGGTTCGGTCGAAGCGAACGGTCGATGTGCTGGTCAACAATGCCGGCATCGGCATCAACCGCCGGGGCCTGACCGAGGACGGGTTCGAAGTGCATTTCGGCATAAACCACCTGGGCCACTTCCTGTTCAGTCGGCAGCTGAAGCCATGCTTCCGACCTGGCACCCGCGTCGTCTCGGTCGCCAGCGCCGTCCACGCTCGCGCCAAGGGGATCGACTTCGATCGGGTGGCCAAACCGACCCGGTTCACCGGCTACCCCGAGTACGCCATCTCCAAGCTGGCCAACATCCTGTTCATCCGCGAGCTCACCCGTCGTGAGCCCGACCTCATGGCCTGTGCGGTCCATCCGGGTTTGGTCGACACACCGATCATCCCCCGCTGGCTCCGCCCCATGATCCGGGCAAACATGCTCACCCCCGAGCTCGGCGCCGACACGGTGCTTTGGTGTGCAACATCCGATGAGGTCGCCGAAAGCGGCCACTACTATGAGCGTCGCTCCCTGGCCACACCGTCACCAGCCGCCCGGGACGACGATCTGGCCGGCGAATTGTGGGAGCGGTCGGTGGCCTGGTGCGAGCAGGTGGCCCAGTGATGTGCCCACCCAGTGCACCGACTCGCAAGTCTCACGCATGTCCCGCCTGCGCTACACGCACGGAACTTATGACCCGGAGCACTGGTTCGCTGGGGGGAGAAGCACCCCACTACCGTCGGCGATGATGGAGCGGAACCTCTACTACGGAAGCTACCTCCAGCTCGACAAATTGCTCGGCGCGCAGACGCTGGAGAGCACCAAGGCCGGGGGCACGGTGCATGACGAGATGCTGTTCATCGTGGTCCATCAGGCCTACGAGCTTTGGTTCAAGCAGATCATCTGGGAGATCGACGACGTTCGACGAATCTTCGGTCAGACGAGAGTGGACGAGGGCGACATGGGAACAGCTGTTGCCCGGCTGCGTCGCATCGTCGAGATCCAGAAGCTCCTGCTCCAACAGATATCGGTCTTGGAGACCATGACCCCCCTCGACTTCCTGGACTTCCGCGACTTTCTGTTCCCGGCGTCGGGATTCCAGTCGGCGCAATTCCGGGTGGTGGAGAACAAGCTCGGCCTTCGTCCAGAGGACCGTCTGCTGTTGGCCGGTGCGTCGTACAAGTCACGCTTCAGTGAGCAAGACCGGGGTGTGGTCGAGTCGATCGAGGGCGAACCGTCACTCTTCGACCTCGTCGAGCTCTGGCTGGAACGTACGCCGTTTCTCGACCACGAAGACTTCAGCTTTTGGGAAGCGTTTCAGTCAGCGGTCAAGACGCGACTCGAAGCCGACCGGGCGGTGGTGGAGGCCAATCCGAACCTGACCACCGACGAGAAGACCGCCCAGCTCAGGGAGTTCGAGATCACGATGGAGCAGTACGAGGCGCTGTTCGACCCTGCCAAACACGCCGAACAGCAGTCGGCCGGGAAGAGGCGGCTCTCGCATCGGGCGTTTCAAGCGGGTCTGTTCATCACCCTGTATCGCGATCAACCCGCACTACAGGAGGCCTACCGTCTGCTCGAGCTGCTGATGGACATCGACGAGGGCTTCACCACCTGGCGCTACCGGCACGCCCAAATGGCCTTGCGCATGATCGGTCGCAGAATCGGCACCGGTGGCTCGGCTGGCGCCAAGTACCTCGAGAAGTCGGCCGAGCGAAGCCGGATCTTCGCCGACTTGTACAACCTCACCACGTTTCTCATCCCGAGGGCCGACCGGCCGCCGCTCCCGGCCGGAATCATCGAATCGATGCGTTTCAAGTTCGAGGGATGAATCTCAAGGCTCACTTCTCCCGGTTCCTCGGGGCGAGACCGGGCCGCCTCCATTTCGCGGCGCATTCGCATCATCCCTGGCCCGATGTCTCCTTCGACGCCCAGCAGAGGGCATGGCTGGACGCGGCCGAACTGATGGATGACAAGTGGGCCAAGATCTTCGGGGAACTGGTCCCGAGCGCCGCCACCCGGGTGTCGGCAGTTGTCGGTCTGTCCGATCCAGCGGCGATCACCTTCGCCCCCAACACCCACGACATCCTCGTCCGCATCTTTTCGTGTCTCGACCCTCCAGTCAGGGTGCTCAGCACCGACGCCGAGTTCCATTCATTCAATCGACAGTCGAGGAGATGGGAAGAAGCCGGTCTCGCCGTCGTGGACAGGGTCCCAGCCGAGCCCTTCGAGACCTTTGCCGAACGGTTCACCCGGGAAGCTCGGGCCGGGGCGCATGACCTGATCTTTCTCAGCCAGGTCTTCTACGACTCGGGCTTCGTCGTGCCCAACCTCGACCGGATCGTGGCCTCTGTTCCCGAGGACCGCGCTTACATCGTCATCGACGGGTATCACGGGTTCATGGCTCGTCCCACCCACATCGGCGCCATCCAGGAGCGGGTGTTCTACCTGGCAGGTGGCTACAAGTACGCAATGGCGGGGGAAGGCGCCTGCTTTCTCCATGTGCCACCCGGATACGGCGCCCGTCCCGTCGACACTGGTTGGTATGCGGGGTTCGGCCAGCTGGAAACCGGCGTGACCGGCCAGGTCGTCTACGCCGAGGACGGCACCAGGTTCAGTGGTGCCACCACCGACCCGTCCGGGATCTACCGGTTGGACGCGGTGCTCGAATGGCTGGAGGCGGTCGGAGTGACCGTGGCCGACATTCACGCACACGCCGCGGCCATGCAGCAGCGTTTCCTGGCCGGTGCGGAGCTGCCCGGCGATTTGCTCCCGCCTGAGCCTCACCAGCGGGGAAACTTCCTCACCTTCCGCACCGAGCGGGCCGGTGACCTCTATCGGGCGCTCCATGAGCGTGATGTGATCACCGACCATCGGGCCGACCGGCTGCGAATCGGGTTCGGCATCTATCACGACGAAGAGGACGTCGACCGGTTGCTGACCCACTTGAGTGAGGCCGTGAGAGGCCAGATATCGACCTGACCAAGACCGATCACGGTGCGAGCGGGATCTCAGCCACACAGACCAACTCCACGACCGCCTGTGGGTCGAGGAGCTCGGAGACCCCGATCAGCGCCATCGGCGGGAAGTGTTTACCGAAGACCTCACGGTATGCGGCGCCGATTGGGCCCTGATTGTCCCGGTATGCCTGGACATCAGTGGTGAAGATCGTCATCGACACCAGGTCGTCGGGCCTGCCGCCGGCCACATCGATCACCTGTATGACCGACCGGCAGGCCTGGGCGAACTGTTCGACGATGCCGGCATCGATGGTCAGGTCCGGGTAATGCCCGGTTTGCCCGGCGATGTGAAGAGTCCTTCCTTCACCCACCACGGCACCGTGCGAGAACCCACGCGCCGGGATCATCCCCTCGGGGTCGAAGAAACGATGGTCGCTCATCGGCCCTTCCACTCCGATGGGCGCTTTTCGGTGAACGCCCGGTAGAACTCGGCATGATCCTCAGTGGTCATGAGGAGGGCCTGGGTGAAGGCTTCCAGCTCGATCGCCGACCCCAGGTCCATGTCGAGCTCGCGGCTGATCAGAACCTTGGTCGTCCCGAAAGCAAGGGCAGGTCCTCGGGCTAGATCCCGGGCCAGGTTGGCCACCGTTTCACCCAAATCCGCATCAGGCGTAACCCGTGACGCCAGGCCAATCGACACCGCCCGCTCGGCGTCGACCTCTTCGCCCAGCAGCAGCAGCTCTGTGGCCCGCCCCAGACCGACTACACGCGGCAGGAGATAGGCCGAACCCATATCGGCCCCGGCCAGTCCCACTCTGGTGAACAGGAAATGAAAGGAAGCCGACTCGGCGAGAACCCTCAAGTCGGCGGCGAGGGCTATCACGGCGCCGGCGCCGGCGGCCACCCCGTTGACCGCGGCGATCACGGGCATCGGCAGTCGCCGGATTCGCTCCACGACCGAGCCGGTCATCCTGGTGAACTCGAGCAGTCTCTTGCTGTCCATCTCGATCAACCGGCCAATGATCTCGTGCACGTCCCCACCTGAGCAAAAGCCCCGCCCGGCGCCGGTGAGCACCAGGACGCTGACGTCCTCCCTGTGCTCGATCTCGGCCAGCAGGTCTCTGAGGTCGGCGTAGACGTCGAAGGTCAGCGCATTGAGCTTCTCCGGTCGATCGAAGGTGACGGTCGCCACCCCTCCGTCGATCTCGAACCTGAAATTGTCCCAACGGTCGGTGAAACCTGCCGAAGCGCGAAATGGGCTCACTGGGGACGAGGCTAACCACGAGGCCCCGGTCGGGGGCCTATACGGGCGCCACCTCTTGAACGTCCGACTCCCTGGCGGTGAGATATGTGTAGATCCCATAGAGGAGAGCGAGACCGAGGATGGGAGTGAAGATCCGCTTCAGGCTCGAGTTCTCGGTGAAGATGCCCACCGCGAATCCGAGCACTCCGACGTTCGACCCCCAATAGATGACCCGGTTGGCTGTCTCGGAGACCAGCGAAGCGATCGCCATCATGGCAAAGATCAGGTTGGTCATGACCATGATGAAGTTGACGTGGTCAAACGCGACCGCAACATGTGCGACTTCCTCGAACTCCTTGCCTCCGGAAAGCTGGGTGATCAAATACACGATCAACAGCACGGCGACTATCAGCCCCAGCACCGCGGTGCGGACAAACTGGTTGATCGGTGGTCCACCCCATTGGGACAGGGCCAGCTCTCTTCTGAACCGAACAATCAGGACAACGCTGCCTACCAGCTGTAGCGCACCTCCCGCCTGAAGCAGCGGATCGACCGCGGAGAGCGCACCAGCGACGAAGAGCACGCCGGCAACGAAGAGCAGGAGCATCTGGACGACACCCGACTTCGACTCGGACATAAGAGGAATCGAGCGTCCGGGCATCAGCCATTCGATCAACGCCAGGCCGGCCAGAATCACAAACCCGGCGACCATGGCGCCCGGGTGGGATTCGTAGAGGCGATCTGCGCTCTCGGGGGCCACGATCTGAACGTCGGCAAGCTGAAGTCCGAGAAGGACACCGAGCACGGCCCCGATCACGAGGAATCCGAGAGCCAGGCCCATCCCCAGCTCGGCGACATTCCAACGGCTACCCCTTTTCCGGCGCAGGGCCCATACGAACATCCACGTCATCGCCACGAAGGCCAGGGTCCCGCCGATCGGTCGCTGGATGCTCCACGTGGTGAGGTCGACAGACCAGAAGGCAAGCACGTACAGAGTCAGCGCCACGATCGAGAAGTTGGCCAGAGTGTTGCCCGACTGGTCGTCGGCCGAGCCGAACATCCAGATAGCTGCGGCGAAGACGCCTAGGGTGACCCAGCCCAGGGTCCCGGCGTGGACGTGGGTGAGAAGGGTGTTCCGGGGTGGCTCCCAGACATCGGTGCCGTTGAGGATCCCGATGACGACGGTGATCACGAAGATCACCAAAGCGGCACGAAACAGATTGCGCACACCAGAGGGCATCACGCCCATCTCACAACCCCTCTCTCGGATGCAAGGATTATGTCAGGGCGACGTTGGCGTTGTCGGGCGAATCCGCAACGAGCCGACGAGCGAAATAAGGTTCGAGTCCATGATCAGGTCCCTCGTCGAGGATTGCGAGCGCTTCGGGCACTCACTGATCGAGACCGCGGAACGCGGCCGGCCCGGGCTGGTCAACCGGGATCTGGTGCGAGCGATCGCCGAGCACGGTCTCTTCGACCGTCTCTTCTCCGAGGAAGGGGTCACTGCAACCGACCTCTGCGCCGTCAGGCAGGGGCTCGCCCGGGTGTGCACCGACGCCGAGACCGCCTTCGCCGTCCAGGGTCTGGGGGCGATCCCGATCCATCGGGCGGGGCGGGGAGATCTGAGGGAACGGCTGATGCCGGGGATTCGAAGTGGTGACACCATCGCCGCCTTTGCCCTGACCGAGCCCGGAGCCGGGTCAGACGCCGCTGCCCTGTCCACAGTCGCGGAACGAGACGGTGATGGATTTCGGATCACCGGTGAGAAGGCGTACATCTCCAACGCCCCCGGAGCCGATCTCTACACCCTGTTCGCCCGAACCACCCAGGGGGCCGGGGCGCGAGGGGTGACCGCGTTTGTGGTGGCCAGTGAGCTCGACGGCTTCAGCGGCGAAACCATCGAGATGATCTCACCGCATCCGCTGGGCCGGATCGTGCTCGATGGCGTCTATGTCCCGGAAGCCAACGTGCTTGGCGAAGTCGATCATGGCTTCCGGGTGGCAATGGAGACACTCGACCTGTTCCGTCCCAGTGTCGGGGCGTTTGCGGTGGGCATGGCCGAAGCGGCTCTACGCGTCGCCACCGGTCACGCCACGACCCGAACCGCATTCGGGACGCCGATAGCCGACTTTCAAGGCGTGTCCCATCAGTTGGCCAATGTGCGCCTCGACATCGAGGCGGCCGAGCTTCTCGTCTACTCGGCGGCGGCGGCGCATGACTCGGGCGACACCGAGACCCTGACCGGCAAGGCCGCCATGGCCAAATTGCACGCCACCGAGACTGCGCAGCGTGCCGTGGACACCGCAATACAGGTTCTCGGAGCGAGGGGTCTCGAGGCCGACTCGACCTTGGCCCATCTCTATATGGAAGTGAGGGCTCCCCGCATCTACGAAGGCACCTCGGAGATCCAACGCAACATCATCGCCCGCGAGCTCTTCAACGGCCGACTCTGACCCCCCCTTACCGCGCCGCGGTGACCCGGGCCGCGACCATGATGCAGGCGTCGGCTAGCCAGTTGAAGGGGCCGTGCTCCAGCTTCTCGATCAGCCGGGGCGACTCGGCGCCGGGCTGTAGCCAGATGTTGAAGATCCCGGCCTCCTCGCACTCGTCGAGGACCTGGAGACCGCGTCGGGCCGGGATCACGAAATCGGCGATGGTTGGAGTCTCCGGGAGGTTCTTGACCGACTTCCAGCAGGGGTCGCCGTCAACCGTCTCCCGATAGGGGTTGACCGCGAACACCCTGAACCCCTTGCGCTTGAGGTCGCGATAGATCACTCCCCCATACTTGGTCGGGTGGTCGGTGGCGCCGATCACGGCGATCGAGACGTCCGGCAGGGAAAGGAGCTGGGTCAGGTCTGTCATCTTCAATGGACAACGGTATCGGGCGTGCGCGTCTTCCAGCTAATCGACTCGGTACCGTGAGCCGGGTGATCGAGGTAATCGTCGACGGAGGCCCGCTCACTCCAAGCCAGGTTGTTGACGTGGCGCGCCGACGGGCGATTGCACGTCCCGGTCCCGCGCTGGCGGAGCGGATGGAACCGGCTCGAGCGATAGTCGATGCCGTCGTCGAATCAGGTGAGACCGTATACGGGATCACCACCGGGTTTGGCGCCCTCGCCTCGACCCACATCGACCGCGAGCAGGCCGAGGGCATCCAGTACAACCTGATCAGGTCGCATGCGTCGGGGGTGGGAGACCCGCTGCCCGATGAGTTGGTCCGGGCAATCCTGCTGCTCCGGGCACGGACCCTGGCCCAGGGCCACTCCGGGGTCCGGCCCGTCATCGTCCAGCGCCTCATCGAGATGCTCGACCGGGACATCCTCCCCGTGATCCCGGCCCAGGGCTCGGTTGGCGCCTCGGGAGACCTGGCACCGTTCGCCCACATGGCCCTGCCGATCATCGGCGAGGGCAAGGTGAAGATCGACGGAAGAGTCGTCCCGACCTCGGAGACAGATCTCGAGCCGATACCGCTCCGGGCCAAAGAGGGCCTGTCGTTGCTGAACGGGACCGAAGGCATGGCCGCCATGGGCGCGCTGGGGCTGG
>DASWKK010000091.1:0-11292 GCA_036396655.1 Acidimicrobiia bacterium | reverse complement strand
GTGAGTTCCGTGCGTGTAGCGCCGAGACATCGGCGTTCCTGGCAAGGACGCAGGACGAAGGCGCACCCGGTGCGGTGCGTTGAGGACGAGGACGCAGCCAGGGGCGTCGAGGGCCGGCGGGACATGCGTGAGACTTGCGAGTCGGTGCACTAGGCCACCCCAGGCGGGAGCTCATCGATCTCTATCCAGGTGGCAGCCGCTTTGGCGAACACCTCTCCTTGCGCCGTGGCCAGCGCCGATCCGGCAAACGACTTCCGCCCATCGACCTCGATGGGCCAGCCAATCACGACCAAAGGCTCTCCGATCTCCGGCGACCGGTCGATCTGAGCGGTGAGACGGCCCAGCAGAGCCATGGGGAGCACGGGCAGCCCGAAGTACGACGGGCAGTCGAGTGCGGCCCACACATGGCGACGGTCTACCAAGCCATCGACACCTCGCAAAGACTCATCCGGAATCCAGGGGGCGGCCACGGTCGTGGTCTCACCGACCCGACCGGGGAAGAGACGAAGACCGTCGCCCGGATCGCGGAGCGGGCCGCAGACGTAGCACTCCTCGAACGGATGACTCTCGAATCCGGCATAGCGACGGGACGACTCGACAGCCACATCGAGCTCCGGCACCTCCGGCACATCTAGCTCGAGAGTCACTCGGGAGGCCTCTCCCACCACCCGATCGCCAATGGTCAGGCGGCTCCGCTCCCCGTCGCCGGTCAGGGTCAGAGGACGGTCGAGCGGCGGCGGCAGCCGGAGCGTGACCATGGCCACACCGGTGATCCCTTCGGCCACGACACCACACGAGTAGCCGCCGTTACCACTCTCCGGGGGTCCGCGGAACCTGCGCTCGATGACGACTTCGGTGCTCACTGCGGGCACAAAGGTATCCAAGCTCACGATTTAGAGCACACGGTGAGAGAATCGTGATTGTGCGGCGTCTCCTGATTGCAACTCTCACCCTCCTCGTCGTGGGCTCGTGCAGCCGAGCGGTGACCGACACATCCGACGTCCCCGACCTGCCAACGGTCACCGTCGCCGACTTCGAAGCCAAACTGGCGGCTCTCGATCGCCCGGCGGTTGTCAACGTCTGGGCCTCGTGGTGCATCCCCTGCCGCTCGGAAGCGCCGCTGCTCAACACCGCCCATGCCGCCTTCGGCGACCAGATCGAGTTCATAGGCGTCGATGTGCAAGACAACCAGCAGGACGCCAAGGCTTTCCTGGTCGAGTTCGGTCTCGACTTCGAGCACGTGTTCGATCGAAACCGCGCCATCCCCAACCACTATGCCGGCTTGGGCACCCCCATCACTTTCTTCTTCGCTCGGGGCGGGGAGCTGGTACGGACCCACAACGGCATCATCGACGAGCGCGGGCTTGCCTTGGGCATCGACGAGCTGCTCCGGCTCGACTCCTGATATGGAGTTCACCCTTCTCTGGGCGTCCCTGACGGCTGTGGCCTCGATGTGGGTTGGCACCAGGCTTTGGCCTCGGGGGCTCCCCGACCACCCGAGCGACCGCATGGTGGGCGCGGCCGCGGTAGGTCTTCTCGGAGGACGACTGGCTGCGATGCTCATCCAGGGAACAAATCCGCTCACCAACCCGGGAGACATCCTCATCATCCGCGGCGGAGTGCACACGGCCACCGCCACCTTGGGTGCGATCATCGCCTACCTGTGGTCGGTGAAGGGGGAGATCGGGTATCTGGATGCCGTCGCGCCTGCTGCGGCCCTGGGACTGGCCGGCTGGCATGGCGGTTGTCTCTGGAGGAGCGCGTGTCTTGGCACTGCCTCAGACCTGCCCTGGGCCTGGGCCGATCCGGGGAGCCCGGTCACCAGGCACCCTGTGGAGCTCTATGCCGCCTTGGGGCTGGCAGTTTTCGCGTGGTGGATCTCCCAGCTCCCGTTCCGACCGCTTTTCCGATCCGGGATAGCCCTCTCCTCCCTCGCCATGATGCGGTTGATCACCGAGCCGCTCCGCCTGTCGTTGGGAGGCGGGCCTTGGGGCTGGTATCTGGCCGCGGTCGTCATCGGACTCGTGGCCGCGACGCTCGGCTCTCGTGCTCTCGCCAACCGCATCCCGGCGCGGACTTGAGTCTGTGTTGTCGCCGGATGACACTTCGCTCGTGGGGTCAAACACCATCCTCGAAGGGGCCGGTGCCTCCCTGGGCGGCCGGTCCATTCTCCGTGGCTTGGACGTCGAGATCTCGCCGGGGCAAGTGCTCGGGGTTGCCGGGCCCAACGGGGCGGGCAAGACAACCCTTCTCCGCCTGCTGGCGACACTGATCTCACCCGACCAAGGCAGCGGCTTCGTCTTGGGGGCGAGGTTGGGCTCGCCCGATGTCTACGACGTGCGGCGATTCATCGGCCTCATGAGTCACACACCTGTCGTGATCGCGGAGTTGACCATCCGGGAGAACCTCGAGCACGCGGCACGGCTGAGAGGGGAGGACCCCAAGCGGATCGACACTGCCCTTCGCGTGGTGGGTCTGGCCGGGGCTGCCGAGACCAGAGGCGACGCATGCTCATTCGGCATGCTCCGTCGTACCGAGGCCGCCCGTCTATTGATCACCAGACCGCGTTTGCTCCTGCTCGATGAGGCGTTCTCCGGGCTCGATGTCGATGCCCAGGAGCTGATCGACGCTTTGATCCGGCGCACCATCGAACAGGAAGGCGCTGTCGTCATGGTCTCCCACGACGAGGCCCACCTGATCGACCGGGCGGCCCGAGTGATGACGCTGTCCGCTGGGAGATTGGAGACGGTGACGTGAGCTTCTGGGCCCAGGCAGTGGAGATCGCCCGGGTCGACCTACGGGTCGAGCGCCGGTTGGGCGATATCCTCCGAGTCGTCCTTCCCTTCGCGGTCGTCGGCCTGCTGGTCTTCCCCCTCGCCCTGGGAGTGGACCTGTCAGCGATCTCGCTCATCGGCCCTGCGGTGTTCTGGGCGGTTGGAATCCTGTTCGGGATGCAAGTCGCCTTGCGTCAGGCGGCACACGACAACCGAGAGCGCAGGGATCTCTACGCCCTGCTCGGGGTCGATCCGGCGGCCCGTTTCGTGGGCCGCACAATCTCTGGCTCGGTGCTGATGGTGGGATTTCTCGTCGTCCTGCTGGCCGCCATGATCGTTCTCTACAGCCCACGTCTCCCCGAGGGTTGGCCAATACCCGTGATCGTCGGGCTATTTCTGACCGCCGTGGGGCTCACCGAGCTGGGAACCCTCGCCGGAGAGGTAACCGCCGGGCTGAGGAACCGAACAGCATTGGCCTCGCTGATCATCGTCCCGCTCGCTCTACCCCTCGTGATCGGCGGATCGCAGACGCTGGAATCACTAGCTCGTGACACCGGTATCCTCCCCTGGCTGTTACTACTTGTCGCGACCGACCTGGCGCTCGCCGTTGCCGGCGTAGCCATGGCCCGGCCGTTGGAGGAGGCGTCGAGATGAACCGAGTGCGGATTCTGTTGGCCACCGCCGGGATTGCGGTGCTCACCGGGCTCTGGTTCGCATTCATCTCCCCCGTCGACCGGCTCCAGGGTGAGTTCAGCCGGATCCTCAATCTGCATGCCCCTTTCATGTGGGTGGCGTTTCTCGCTTTCGGGGTCACCGCTTTCGCCTCGATCATGTGGCTCATCCGGAGGACCCTACGTTGGGACCGGCTGGCAGTGGCCTCAGTCGAGCTGGGAGTCGTCTTTACCGCCACCGGGCTGTTCACCGGGATGGTCTGGGGGCAGGCGGTATGGGGCCGGGCCTGGGATTGGGCCGACCCCCGGATGGCTTCGACCGCGGTCATGTTCTTCGTCTACATCGGCTATCTGGCCTTGCGCCGGGCGATACCCGATCCCGAGATGAGGGCGAAACGATCGGCACTGTTGGGCGCGATCGCGGTAATCCAGGTGCCATTGGTCTATTTCTCGGTGAATCTGTTTCGCAGTTTGCACCAGACCCAATCGATCCGCCCCGACGGGGCCACCATGCCCCGGGAGATGCTGACGGCGCTGCTGGTCAACTTCGTCGCGATCACCTATCTCTATTTCGCGCTTCTCGTGGGCAGACTTCACCTGGCCCGGCTCGAGGAGGCGTCCGCCGCCGAGACCGCTCGTGGCCCCGATGCCGTCACGCCGCCCCGGCTCTCGGAGGTGAAGGATGTCTGACCTGGCGATCGTGATCGGCACCTTCGCCATCTCGTATGCCGTTGTCGTCGGGTACGCCGGCTATCTCCACCTGCGTCGCCGTCGGGCCAAAGGCTGAACGTGGCCCACCGCAGATTCGTCTACCTCGGCATCGGAGGTGTGATCGCCCTCGTAGTAGCCCTCACCCTCAACGGGCTCGGTGACAATCTGACCTACTACCTCTACCCGACCGAGGCTGTCGAGCAGAGGGCCGACTTTCCCGACGGTGAGCGATTCCGTCTGGCCGGGACCGTGGTTCCCGGGACGATCGACGAGGGCTCCGCCTCGACCTCCTTCCTGATGACCGATGGTGGCGCAGTCGTCGCAGTCACCCTGATGGGCCTCCAGCCGTCACTCTTTGGTGAAGAGGTCCCCCTGCTCTTGGAGGGGGCATGGTCGGGGGACATCTTCGAAGCCGACGTCGCCCTGATTCGCCACGACGAGAACTATGAAGTCCCCGAGGAGGGCGGGGCTTACCCGGAGGATTGATGCTGGCCTTTCTGGGCTCGGCGGGTGTCGTCTCGGCGCTGGCCGGCGCCATTGTCCTCGTGGTGCGAGGGATTCGCGTCGCCCGAGGAGGCTCCTCCGATCTGGTCGCGCCGGGCAGGCTGGTGCTCTCGGGTGCGGTGATCGCGATGGCAGCGATGGAGCTCGCTCTGCTCAGCGACGACTTCAGCCTGGCATATGTTGCCAATCACCACGCCACAACTACACCTTTTCCCTTCGACGTGGCGACCGCATGGGCCGCTCTCGAAGGCTCAATCATCCTCTGGGGCTTGGTCCTGGCGGTCTTCATCTGGGCAACGACACTCAAGTACCGGAACTCCCCGGACCGACTGGGGGCGGCCGCCCTCGCCGTCATGGGAGGGGTCGCCATCTTCTTCTTCGGGCTGATGGTCACCGTCTCCAATCCGTTCGAAGTCTGCGTGGAGGCACTTTCCACCGGCTGTGCCGCCTCCAGCCCATGGCCGCTGGCGGCAGCTGATGTGCCGGCCAATGGGCCGGGGCCCAATGCGCTCCTCCAGAACCACTTCCTGATGGCCATCCACCCGCCAGTGCTCTATGTGGGCTACGTCGGGCTCACCGTCCCCTTCGCCTATGCGATCGGCGCCCTGTCACTTGGGGTGCCCGGCCCGGAGTGGTTGAAGAGAAGCCATCGATCGACCCTGGTGGCATGGTCGTTCCTCACCCTGGGCATAATCCTGGGCGGGTGGTGGGCCTATGAGGTCCTGTCCTGGGGCGGGTACTGGGCGTGGGACCCGGTAGAGAACGCCTCCCTCTTGCCTTGGCTGGTGGCCACGGCGTTCATTCACTCGGGTCTGGTGCAACAAAGGCGCGGGATGCTTCAGGCGTGGAACTTCGTGCTCGTGATCAGCGCCTTTGCCCTCACCATTCTCGGCACCTTCCTCACCCGGTCCGGCACCATCAACTCGGTCCATTCCTTCACCCAGTCGGCCATCGGGCCCGCCTTGCTCGGGTTCATGGTCCTCGTCCTGGTGGGATCGTTCACTCTCTTCTCGATGCGGTCGCACCTGGTGGCCACTTCGCCGCGTATCCAGAGCTTTGTGTCCCGGGAGGGCAGCTTCCTCGTCAACAACCTCCTCCTCGCCGTCTACGCCTTCGTGGTCCTGATCGGTACCACCTATCCCCTCCTGCTCGAGGCGTTCACGGGCACCCAGGTCGGAGTCGGCGAGCCGTTCTTCAATCGTCTCGCCGTGCCCCTCTCCTTCCTGCTCCTGTTGACGATGGGATTCGGCCCGGTGACACCTTGGAGAGGCGCCGCTCCAGGTTTGTTGTGGCGACGCCTGCGCGGCCCGACCATCATCGCCTTGGCCGCCGGCATCGTGACCGCATTGGTCGTGACCCGGGTGGGATGGGTGGTTCTCGCGGTCACCCTGGGTCTCTTCGTTTCCAGCGCCATCCTCGGGCTGTTGTTGGAACTTGCCCGGAGCCGGACAGAGAAGTCCGGTCGCCCTCTGCCCACCGAGATCCGGACCGTGCTGGGCAACGACCAGTCGTTCTGGGCGGGGCAACTGAGCCACGTAGGCGTGGTCCTCGTCGCGGTCGGCATCGCTTTCGCCGCCAACCTGCCCGCGCATCTCCAGGTCGAGCTGGCACCCGGCGACTCCGTCGACTTTGCCGGATACACCCTGGTCTACGACTCTCCTTTCAGACGCAACGAGCCGAACCGCGTCGTCCAGGGGGCTCGGATAGACGTGCTGAAGGAAGACCGCCGTTTGACCACCCTCGAGCCACGGCTCAACTTGTACCAGGCCATGGCCACGGCCGTGATCACCCCTGCGGTCATGACCCAGGCCGAGGGTGACCTCTATCTGACGCTGCGGAGGATCGACGCCGACACGATCGACCTGGACCTCGACACCTCACCGATGATCTGGCTGATTTGGCTGGGCGGTCTGACAACCGCAGCCGGTGGCTTCTGGTCGCTGGCCGTCCGCCGCACGGAGCGAGCCGCCGAGAGAGATCGGGTGGTGGCCCATGTCTGACCGCGCCCGCAGTCTCACCACGGCCACTTTGATCGTCGTCATGGCCGTGGCTCTGCTGTTCCTGATCTCGACCCGGCCCGCCACCGTGAATCGCGTCGAGGAGATCGGTGCACGCATCAAATGCCCGGTCTGCCAGGGCGAGTCGATAGCCAACTCACCGTCGCCAATGGCCGAGGACATGATGGACCTGGTATCGGAGCGGGTGGCCGCTGGTTTCTCCGATCAACAGATCATCGACGAGCTGCTGTCCTCGTTCTCCGGCGCCCTATTGCTCGATCCGCCCCCAAGCGGAAACACGCTGGTGCTGTGGGTGGCCCCGGTCGCCGCCCTGGTGGTGGGTCTGACAGTGATTGTCTGGTGGAAGAGACACCCCGGGCCTGCCGAGAAGGTCTCGGTCTCCCCCTCGGGGCAAAGAAGCCGCACCCGTCTCCTCACTGGTGGGTTGATCCTCGTCGCGACATTCGCCGCCATTGTGGTTCTGGCCGGCAACTCGCTTCAGGACCGGGCAGCGTCGGCGTCCGGGGCGGCCGACCTCGGCGACCAGGACCTGGCCGACGTGAGCAACGAGACCATGGAGGCGGTGATCGCCGCCAACCTCGACAACCCTCAGGTGAACGGGATGCGGCTCGCCCTGGCCGAGCGCTACTTCGAGGTCGGTGACTATCGCTCGGCGTTTCCCCACTACCTCGTCGTGGCCGAGGACGTCGAGGCGGCACCGACCGAGGCGATCACCGCCCTGGTCCGTCTCGGTTGGATGGCATATGACGGCAACGGTGAGGTGGAGACCGCCACCCGGCTCGTCGACGAGGCCCTCGCCATCGATCCTGAGTCGAGTGTCGCTCTCTACGTCAGGGCCTTGATCGGATGGTGTGGCAGCGGCGAAGCCGAAACCGCCACCCAGATCTTCGAGGGCTTGCTCGGGGACCCAGAGTTGGACCGTGAGACGAGGACCAGAGTCGAGTCCGACCTTCGACTGGCCCGAGAGGGCGAGGACTGCCAATGAGCGGACGCGTCATGCGCTGGGTGGCGCTCGCTGTTGTGGGCGGGGCAATCGTGTTTGCCGTGGTGCTGGCATCCCGGTTTGGCTCCAACCCGGGTCTCGTCGAGTCACCGCTGCTCGGCCAGCCCGCTCCCGGGTTCGAGCTCGACCATCTCGACGGCTCGGGCAGCGTGTCGCTCTCCGATCTGTCCGGCGAGATCGTTGTGCTCAACTTCTTTGCTTCATGGTGCCCCCAGTGTCGGGAGGAGCATGACGATCTCGTCGCCACTTCCGACTCGTTCGCCGATCAGGGTGTCACCTTTGTCCAGGTCGCCTATCAGGAGGACCCCGAACGCACGCTCGCCTATCTAGCCGAGGCGGGGACGTCGCAGGCCACCCGATACCTGGCCGACCCTGGGAGCAGGACGGCCATCGCCTATGGAGTGTTCGGGATACCCGAGACCTTCTTCATCGACCCCGACGGTGTGGTGGTGGGGAAGATCATCGGCGAGGCTGACGCCTTGGTGCTCGGGGCCACCATCGATGCCATCAAGCGTGGCGAGAGCCCCGGTCAGCAGATCACCGGCGACACCCAACAACGACCCGACGCCTAAGCCGTAGCGGGCGGCTAGGGACGGATCACCTCTACCGATACCTCATCGAAACTGGCGGTGTCCAGGGCGGCCGAGCCTGTGTCCAGCAGGTGGACGTCGAAGAAGCCAACCAGGTAGCGGTCGATGATGGGGATGATCCGGCCGGCAGGGATCGGCCCGGTCAGCCCGAACCGATCGGAGAACGGAGAGAGGAGCGGGGCCAGGACAAAGTCATTGTGGGACGCTCCCTCAACGCCGACCCAGTAGGTGGTCTCCGTCGACCGCTCGGCGATCCCTCTCAGGATGGCATCGTTCTCGTCACCCCTCCACTCATCCGAGCGCATGAAGAGGGCGGGCTTCACCGCGGACACGGCAACGACCCGATCGGGAATCGGTGCCACCCAGGGGTCGAGGCCCAGCACCGCGTCGCACCTCTCGTCTTCGAGACAGAACTTGACGACGGCGCCGCCGCCGACCGAGTGACCAAAGAGACCCAAACGGGAGAGGTCAGCGCTTCCTGCGATAGCTCCGAAAGGGCCATCGGCTCCCTCTTCGAGGGCGTTGACCACCGTCACCAGGTCGTCGGAGAAGACCCCGATCAGGTTCTGGCTGGCTTCCTCGTAGGCGTCCTCCCCTACCTCGTCGATGTCGGGGAGAGCGGCTGGGTCATACTCCACGACATCACCGTCGCCGAACCTGGTTGCCACCGCCCCGTAGGTGTGATCGACGGCCACCACCATGAAACCGTTGCTGACCAGGTTCTCGATTTGGTTCACCGCGATGGCCCGGAACCCGGTCCATCCATGGCTGTAGAGGACCACCGGGAACGTCCCGGGGGTTACCGGGGCCGAGGGATAGGAATTCGATTCGACAAATCGGGTGTGTCTGAGGAACCAACCCGGAAGCCCGAGCAGTTTCGCCATCCCCGGGGCCACGATGTCCCAGTCTTCGCTCAACAGGACCGGCTGGGCATCTCCCTCGGGAAGCGCTGGATACCAGACCTGGGCCACCAGCCGTCGCGGCTCACCGGGACGAAGCTGCCCGTAGATCTCTTCGCGCTCACCGTCGATCAACTCGACGGTCACTGTCCCGATTCGCTCTGGACCCGATGGAACCGGGAGCTCGGGAACCGGGAGCGCCAGTGGCAGCACTGCCGCCAGACCGACGCCGGCCAGGCCAAAGATTCCCCGCGAGATGCGATGAGTCCAGTCGAGCTTTCGCTCGATCGCCAGGATGTCACCCACCGAAAGCCCGACGGCAGCTGCGTACGCCGGGATCATCTGCCAACGGAGACCTTCCGACTGCCATTGCAACACGAACAGGGCCAGCATCAACCCGGCAACGATGCCACGACGGGTCCTCACCCCGAACAGCGCCGGCCAAGCAACGGCGAATAGCTCCCCGTAGACCAGCAAGAGCTCGAAACGCCTCAAGAGTGCCCTAAGAGTGTGTCGGATTGCGGGCCGGGATCAGCCGAGACTGAGCCGACTCGGGATCCTCGTCCCCTGATGGAAGATGACTTGCCAGCGAGACAGCTGTCGCACCCAGATCGAGCTGCGACGGGCTTCCTTGCCCTCCATGCCGACCGTCCGATAAGTGACGAGGGCGACCCCCTCGGCAAGCTCTCTCACCGAGAAGTCGCGGATCATCACCGACGCCGGCTCTTCCCGAACCATGATGCTCACCATCATCTCCTTGTTGTAAACCCGCCCGCCACTGCCAAACTCGATGAATTCTGGGTGGAGGAGCCGGTCAACAGATACCAGTGAATGCCGAACCTCGGGATCGAGAAGACGACGTTCCAACTCGAGGAGCTCGTCGCGCCAACCAGTCGGCCGGCCGTCTGGCTGGGTCCTGTAGGTCATGAATCCCCCGTCGGCGGTGTTGGCAGTTGCACCTGGAGATATTAAGGCGCTACTGATCTGCGTCGACCAGACGCTCCAGCGCCTCTCTGATCTCTTGTTCGTCGCGTAATCCGGGCCACGCCTCGTACACCGTCCGATCGGCGCCTATCAGGATCGTCACCGGTTGATAAGGCACACCGTAGAGGGCGAAGATCTCCTCGTCCTGATCGAGACCCCACAGGACCTCCCCTGACTGGAACAGCTCCTCGGCTCGCGCCGTGGTGGCTTCCAGGTCCGCCTTCCATGCCGGGGCGACGAAGTCGATGCGATCCGAGAACTCGGCGGCCAGGTTGTCCACGACGGGCAACTCCCGTCGACAGGTCGGTCACCACTCGGCCCAGAACACCAGATAGACCGGTTTGGCTCCTTCGGAGAGGGTGTAGCTGCCCCCGTCCCCCAGTTGGAGGGTGAAATCGGGAGCCGCCTGACGGTCGGAAGAGGGCGGCGATGTGCCCGGGGATACGGTGGCCGTGGTTTCCACGACGGTTGTCGGGGTTTGATCCGAGATGGTGGGCTCAGACTCCCCACCGGAGCCCTCGCTGCACGCCGCGACCAGCAGCACAAGGGCCAGCCCCAATCCAACCAAGCTTCGTGACACCCCCACAACGATAGGGCCGCCCGTTAAGCCCAAAGTAAAACCACCCCCCGAACCGGAGAACCGGGACGGGCCGGTAGACTGCCCTCCTTGACCAAGCCGACGCTCTACTTCGCCTACGCATCCTTTCTCGACCCCGATCGGATCGGCGTCGTCGCTCCCAACGCACGGTTTCGGTTCACTGCCCACTTTCCAGAGACCCGACTGGTGTTCGTCGACTCGGACGAAGTCAGCGGTCTACCGAGTCTCTTAGCCGAGACCGGTCACACCGTGTGGGGAGCGGTCTTCGACATCCCTCACGACGAGGTGCCCTCCCTGACCGATGCCGAAGAGGCGGAGGGACGGGTCGCTGACTGGGAGGTCAAGGCCGTCGATCGGGAAGGCAACAAGTACGACTGTCTCACCTTCGTGGCCAAGGCCTCACCGAGCAACGACGCTCGGCCGACCCGCGTTGAGCTCGATTCGATGATCAAGGGGGCCCGTCATTGGTCGTTGCCCGCCGGTTGGGTGATGGGTCTGGAAGACTTCGGCGAGGAACCCCTTTTCAGGTAGTCGTCTCGC
>DASWKK010000090.1:0-22800 GCA_036396655.1 Acidimicrobiia bacterium | reverse complement strand
CTGAGCGTCCCTCAAGCCGGCGCAGGATCGAGCCCCTCAATCGAGGCTCTTGCGGAGTGAAGGCCGTCGTCTACGACCGATACGGCCCACCTGACGTGCTCCGGGTCGAGGAGGTCCCCGCCCCATCGCCGGGCGCGAACCAGGTGCTGGTCGAGGTCGCAGCGACGTCGGTCAACCTCGCCGATTGGGAGTGCCTGCGTGGGACTCCGATGTATGCCCGGATCGGGGGGCTGCGTACTCCGGCGCGTCGGACTCTCGGCTCCGACATCGCAGGGCGGGTGAAAGCAGTTGGCTCCGGTGTCACCCGCTTCCGTCCGGGCGATGACGTGTACGGCGAGATCCGAATGGGCGGCTTCGCCGAGTACGCGGTGGCGTCAGAGACGGCGCTCGCCCCCAAGCCGGGGGAGTTGACTTTCGTCGAGGCCTCGACAATCCCCCAGGCGGGTGCGATCGCCCTCCAGGGGACAGCTCGCGCAGGGCCGGGGCAGCGGATGTTGATCAACGGTGCCGGAGGCGGTTCCGGGTCGTTCGCGATCCAACTCGCCAAGAGCGCCGGGGCGCATGTGATCGCCGTCGACAACGCCGGCAAACTCGATTTCATGGAGTCGGTAGGCGCCGACGAGGTGATCGACTACCACCGTCAGGACTTCACCAAAGTCGACCCGTCCGACCTCGTCCTGGACTTCGTCGCTCACCGTTCGGTGTTCGCCTATCGAAGGTCATTGGCTCGCGGTGGTCGTTATCTCTGCGTGGGCGGGTCGGTGTCCGCGTTGCTCCGGGTGGCGACAATTGGGGCTGTAGTTGGCAGGCTCACCGGGCGTCGGCTCGGAGTGCTCGTTGTGAAGTCGGGTCCGACGTACTTCGGGCCCCTCGCCGAGCGGCGTATTGCGGGAGACGTTCGAATCCACATCGACCGTCTCTTCAGGCTCGACGAGGTGCCTCAGGCGCTGGCCCACGTCGGGGAGGGTCGCGCCCTCGGCAAGGTCGTCGTCGAAGTCGCCTGAAGACGGTGGGGATGAAGACCAATTGCCAACCCCCTGCTGGTAAACGACAGGTCTTGATGCAGTTCCAGTCGCGTCGCTGAACTACAGCACCCTCGTGGCGGTGATGTCGTCAGAGCGGCGTGCGGCCTCTGACGCTTCGAGCCGTTGCCGTCAGCTCGAAGGGTCCGGTGGGTGCACCGATTCGGCGAAGCAACTCGTGTCGCAGTGCGGCGCGATATTCGTCGTCGAGGGAGAGGCAATAGGATCCGGCTGGGCCGACGCCCGCGAGGAACCCGGACCAGAGCTCGTCGAACCCGGTGTAAGCGACGGTGACCTCGAGGACGGTTTCGGTCACGTGCTCGAACCCGGCTTCGTCGAATAGGTCGGCGATCTCGCCTGGTCGGCCAAAGCGCATCACCCGAGCCTCATCGGGTGCATCCGGATCGATGGTCAAGGCAGCATCCCAGAAGTGTCGGAGCATTTGCATCCCCCCGTCGAAGTCCCACACGCAAGCCGCGGCAGAGCCCCCCGGGCGAACGACTCGCCGTAGCTCGCTGGCGGCTGTCGCGGGGTCAGTGACGAAATGCAGCACGAGTTGGGCGAGTGCGACGTCGAATCTGGCCTCGTCAAACGGAATTGCTTCGGCGCGGCCGAGACGAACATCGACATCCGGGCAGTTGGCGGCGCAGTCCGCAACGAACTGTGGCGAGGGATCGAACGCTGACACGGCGCCGGGACCGAGCCGGGCGACTAGGGCCCTGGTCAGCGCACCTGGTCCGCAGCCTACGTCGAGAGCAAACTGCCCGGTCCCCGGTGATACGCCGGCGAAGTCGGCGAACAGGTCGCCGAGTCGGTTGGAGTAGCGGCCCATGAACGAGTCGTATGCAGCCCCCGATGTATGGAAAGTACTGGCACCGGGTGCCTGACCCATAGACCACCTCCGAGCGAGTGACGATAGCGACACAGTCGACCGGGATTCTGCTGCACTCCCCGGCTCCGGCTGGGGCTAATCCTCGGACGCGAGCCGGGTGACCACCCGGGCGAGGGCCTTCGCCCTGGTCTCCGGGGTGCGGGCCTTGAGCAGGGGGAGGATCACGGCATAGCGATCGGATCGACCGAGGCGCTCGAAAGCGGCGCTGGCACGGTCGTCGGCGGCGAGCGCGGCCGCGAGATCGGGTGGGACTTCGGCGTTGCGCTGCGGCTCGTACGCCGCCTCCCAGCGTCCGTCCGCTTTGGCCGCAGCCACCTCCGCCAGCCCGGCCGGTTGCATCCGCCCGGACGCGATCAACGCCTCGACCTTTGCCACGTTTACCTTCGAGCACGAGCTCCTCGGCCGGCGGGGCGAGTACCGCTGAAGAAACGATCTGTCGTCGTTGGCTTTGCGCTGACCGTCGATCCAGCCGTAGCAAAGGGCCACATCGAGCGCATCTTCAATGGTGATGGAGCCGATCTCCGAGTGCCGCTTGGCGATCACCAGCCAGGCCTCGGTCTGTCCCTCGTGATTCGTCTCCAGCCATGACATCCACCCAGCGGAGTCGGGAAAGACGAGCGCGTCCACGCTAGGCCGACCTGTCCGACCGCGGTTGTCTCTGTTGATGCATCATGAGAAATCGATCCGCATCACGACTCGCCTCAGGGTGGGGTGGGTGACCTCGGTGAAGCCGGCGTCGGCGAAGACGCTGCGGCTGCCGACGTGGAGCTCGCCAACGAGGCTGATCTCTCGCCCGGGCTGGGTGATCATGGGGTAACCCTCGAGGGCGCGGGCACCGCGTTCTCGGACAAAGTCGACGGTGGCTCTGGCCAGGGCCCGGCTTACCCCCCGGTGTCTGAAGCCTGCCCGGGTGACGTCAGTGTTCACATCTTCCTTGCAGGATTAGCTTCCGATGGGTGCGGAGCGTATTCAATCTGCTGGGGCTCTCTCCTCGATCCAGATCGAAGTGAGGACTGCCTATCGACAGGTCTGAGTCCATCAAACATTCCAGAACCGTCATATTTGTTGTTCACGTCCTTCTCTGTTCGGTGGGCGCCATGAGTTCCCCCCTTCCCGGCTACGCCGGTACTCCCCCAAGACCCCCCACCCCCCTTCGGGGTACTCCCCCCAACATCACTTCGTTCGCTGGGGGAGAAACGGCGCCACGTACCGCAGGTGAGCGGTTTTGTCCTAGAGGCCGGCGATCTCCAGGCCGAGCCAGGCGGAAAGCTCTTCGACCTCGGCGTGGACGGCGTTTCTGATCGCCCGGTCGAATGGCAGGTCCTCGTGGATGGCGTGCACCCGGAGGATCCCGCCCTTGCGGTCGGCCTTGGCGTCGAGTTTCCCCACCAGTCGATCGTCGTGAAGCACCGGTAGGGCAAAGTACCCCCAGCGACGCTGGGCCTGCGGCTTGTACATCTCCAGCACGTATTCGAACTCGAACAACTCCTGCGCCCGGACCCGATCGTGAATCAGCCGGTCGAACGGCGACAGCAGCGCGGTCCGACCCGTGAACGGCTGGCCTAAACCCTCGGGGTCGACACGCCATTCTCCGGGTACACCTTCGACGATGGCCGGCTCACCGGTATCCCCGACGTCGTACGGCTCGATGGGCGTCACAGCTGTCTTCTCACGAGCGATTCCCAGGGCTTTCAGCCGTCTCTCGTCACGTATTCGACGTGCCTCTTCCAGTGGAACCGTGGGTATGTCCGCCGGATAGACGCGCTCGGCCAGATCCCACAGTCGCTGCTTTCCCTGGCGGCCGGCGATGGCGACTTCACCGCCCAGCATCAGGGACTCCAGCATCTGGGTGACGTTGCGGTTGTTGGTCCACCCCGTTGACTGCCATGGCACCACACAGGTGTCCGGGACGTCGCGCGAGAGCAGGGGACCGGATGCGCCGAGGAGCTCGAGAATGTCGCGGCGGAAGCGGTCGTTCACCCGAAGCCACTCTCGTGACGACTCCCTGTTGGGAAAAGCAGCCATGGCCGCATGGTGAAGTGCCAGATCGCTCATCGGCCGCACCAGAGCGTCGTGCTCATACAGGGTGCGATCCTGTTCCAGGGCCGCGCGAAGGTGCTCCGGCCGGTACGCCGAGCCGAGTCGGCTCCAGGCGACCAGGTCTGCGCTGGGCGCGATAGCGGCGGTCGGGTCTATTTGCAGGAGGGTCAACCGTTCGACCAGAGCCACCAGGTCGGTTGGGCGCTCCGCGTCCAGCATCTGCGCCCTCACCGCCAAGCGGCGCGCCTGGGCGCGGTCCAGGTGGTGGACGTTCACGTCACGAGCGTAGAGCGCGAAAGGCTCCCCTAGCCACCGACCGACCGTGTCGGGCTGGGCCACAATCACAGACACCTGTCGCAAGGCCGAAAGTGCCGTACGGCTCTAGCCAACCGCCACTTCTCGGGCTAACGATGGCGCGGTGGACGTCGGTGGACGTTCACAGGAATGGAGGTGGATGCCATGCAGTGGGATCTGGGATTGCAGGGATTGGGTGTGCTGGCAGCGATGTCACTCGGCTTTGGTGTCATCGCCCAGGTCTTCTTCGGAAGGACGACGACACGTTGGCTGTTGGCCATCGTCTCGACTGTGCACTTCCTCGGCGGCCTTTTCATCAGCGAGGTCTGGTTTGGCTGGGCCACCGAGGAAGATCTGCAACCGAATATCGACGGTCTTTCGTTCGACGAGGTTCTCCTCATCGGGCTTGTCCCGGTGGTAGCGGCCGTTCTGGTTTCCATGTACGTGGCCCAGAGAGGTCGCCGAGTGACATCGGTGAGTGGCCGGGATGGTGGCGAGTTGTCGACCATGTCCCGGGAACCGACCTTCCTCGAGCATGACCGCCGTGAGACCATAGCCAAGAAGTAGGCAGCGCACGGATGGTCTCGGCTACCTCCCTGCCTATTCGCTCCGGTAGCCTCCGACGGTGCCCACTGAGTTCTGGTCGTTTGTGGCGGTGGCAACCGTCGTCGTGATGGTGCCCGGGACTGACATGGCTCTGGTGGCCCGTAACACCCTCTCCGGTGGACGATCCGCCGGTCTCCGCACCGCCACCGGCACTCTCTTGGGCCTAGGGGTTCATGCGGGCGCGGCGTTGATAGGGCTCTCGGTTGTGATCGCCGCCTCGGCCACGGCGTTCAACGTGGTCAGGCTCGTTGGTGCCTCTTACCTGGTGTGGCTGGGATTGCAGACACTTTGGGCCACCCGCAACCGGGGCCAGGACGTTGCCCGAATTCATGGCTCTCCCAAGGGCTCGTTGCCCCGGGTGGCCGACGCACCTCTGGTCCAAGGCATGCTCACCAACGTCCTGAACCCGAAGCTGGCGGTGTTCTTCCTGTCCTTTCTTCCTCAGTTCGTCGACGCTTCCAGACCGGCCACACCTCAGATCCTGGTGCTGACGAGCACCTTCATCGTTATGGGGGGAGTCTGGCTCGGCACCTATGTCTTCGCTGTCGATCAGCTCTCCGGAGTTCTCACCCGTCTTGTCGTGAAACGATGGCTGGACCGCCTCTTCGGCACCACCCTCGTTGCCCTTGGCATCCGTCTGGCGATCGCCGAGACCGACTGAAACTGAGCTCGCCATCAGGTTGCGCTGAAGCTCTCTGGCGAGTCAGGACCCCGGCCATGGTTCGAGTACCACGACTGCGGTCTCGCTGGACCGGAGCGCTGCGAATGCATCCAAGTCGTCGTCTATTTCCCGCCAGCGGTCCCACAGCCGCGACCGTTCCTCTCCTGCGGCGGCCCGTCCCCGGACCTGGTGTCGGCCTTTGGCCAGGTCGACTGTGGCGACTGGATTCGTCTGGAGATTCAGCCACCACGAAGGGTCGCCGTCGGCCCAGCCGTTCATCGCCATGGTGACCAGGTTCGGCCCATCCTCGTAGTAGCCGAGGATCACGCTCCTTTGCTCTCCAGTGCGACGCCCGGTGGTGGTGAGACGCATGGCACCCCAGCGGTTGGGTTTGGGTCGCCACAGCCCCACCCTGCCGCCGGTGATGCGGTACAAGCCGCGGTGCGTGTACCAGGCGGAGCGAACGAACCACCGAGGGGGGACTTTCGCCTTCTTTGTTTGCGGGTCTGCCAACTAACCGCCCCACTGAGCTGCCCCGTTGACGCTAGCGGGGGGCCTTCGCTGCTCTGACTGTCCTCAACCCAACCGGAGTCGTTCCAGACCGTCGAGAATGAGGTCGAGGCCAATCTCGAACTCGTTTCCGTAGTCGTATCCAGGTTGGAGGACGCGCTCGACCGCAAACTCGGCGAGATAGGGATACTCGTCGGCCGGGAAGCGGGCCATGATCGCTTCGACTACCTCCGGGGCCGACTGTCTGTCGAATGGCAGCCCGGCTTCCCCGAGAGCGAATCCGTATACATAGCTGTCGAGAATCGAATTGGCGTGCCCCGTCTTCAGGATCGAGAAGCCGGCGCGACGGTACGTGGCCAAGACTTCGTCATGATGCCGCAGGGTGGCAGGGCCGGGGTTCGCTCGCGACTCCATGAGCGCGGTAGCCCAGGGATGCCGCGCCAGGACCCGGCGGCCTGAGATAGCGCGTTGACGCATCGCGGTCCGCCAATCTGATGTGGGAGAGGGCAATCCGATCTCACCGAAGACGATGTCGATCATCCCGTCGATGATCTCCTCTTTGTTGGCGACGTGGTGATAGAGCGACATGGGTTTGACGCCGAGCTCCTGAGCCAGGGATCGCATGGTCAGCGCCCCGATGCCGCCCGAGTCGGCGATGGCGATGGCGCCGCGTAGGAGCCGTTCCCGGTTGAGCGGGACGCGCTGATCCTTCTTGCCGTCGGTCTTTGCCGTCATCTCACACCCTCGCCATCTCACATCGGTCCCGGAACCCGGAAGGAGGGTTCTTCTTGCCAACACCGAGCCTAGCGCCTACCGTACAAAGTAAGCGTACTAAGTACGGTCATGCCAGATGGTCGGGAGCAGATGCCCTCACCGTCTCCCACCACAGATAGGACAAGACCATGGAACCAGCTGCGACCTCGACCTCCCACGGCAGCGTAGAAGGCTCGACCAGCCATTCGGCTGAGCTGAGAGGTGACCTGATGCGCGCGATCGTCCAGGACTCGTACGGCTCGACGGAGGTGCTCCAACTGGACAACATCGAAAAGCCACAGATCGAGTTCAACGAAGTGTTGGTCAAGGTCGTGGCCGCAGGGCTGGATCGTGGCACCTGGCACCTCATGGCTGGCAAGCCCTACTTGTTGCGTCTCATCGGGTTCGGCTTCCGTCGGCCCAAGAACCGTGTGCCTGGACTGGATGTGGCCGGCACGGTCGTGGCGGTCGGAGCCGAAGTGACCAGGTTCGTTCCCGGCGACGAGGTGTTCGGGATGAGCCGGGGCGCCTTCGCCGAGTACGCCGCGGTTCTCGAAGACAAGCTGGCCCACAAGCCGGCCAGGCTCTCGTATGAGCAGGCGGCCGTCGTCCCCATCTCCGGAGGGACTGCCCTTCAGGGTTTGCGCGACTCGGGCCAAATACAGGCGGGACAGAAGGTCCTCATCATCGGTGCCTCCGGTGGCGTCGGGACCTATTCCGTGCAGCTGGCCAAAGCCTTCGGGGCAGAGGTCACCGGTGTATCAAGCACGGCAAAGGTCGATTTTGTCCGTTCGATCGGCGCCGACCACGTCATTGACTACACGCGAGAGGATTTCGCCGTTGGTGCACAGCGTTACGACCTGATCCTCGACATCGGCGGGAACAGCCGCCTTTCCCGGTTGCGACGAGCACTCACCGCCGATGGGACACTGGTCATCGTCGGTGGGGAAGAGGGAGGCAGCGTCACAGGAGGCTTCGGACGACAGCTACGGGCCGTCATCCTGTCCCTGTTTGTGGGCCAACGATTGACCATGCTTGCTTCCAAGGAGCGTCACACCGACCTCGAAGCCCTCAGCCCGCTCCTCGAGGACGGCCGGGTCATTCCGGTCATCGATAGGACATACTCGCTTGCCGAGGTGCCCGAGGCGATGGGACACCTCGAGGCCGGGCAAGCTCGGGGAAAGTTAGCCATCACCATCTGACCACGCGCACCTCGCACCTGGCCGGGTACCAACAAAGAACGGTGGACATATGAATTCGATCCGAACCATTGGATTGACCAAAGACTTCGGCGATCTGAGAGCAGTGGACAATCTCGATATCGACCTGCCCCAAGGCGGGGTGACAGGCTTCGTCGGGCCCAACGGCGCCGGCAAAAGCACCACGATACGCATGCTGCTGGGCTTGATCGAGCCAACCAGCGGTGAAGGTGAGGTGCTCGGACACTCGATCAACGATCCCTCGTCCTACCTGCACCGGGTCGGTGCGTTGATTGAGGCGCCGGCCTTCTATCCGTCTTTGAGCGGCGAGGAGAATTTGCGGGTGTTCGCCACATTGGGGGGCCACGACCCGACCCGCATCCCCGAAATGGTGAGGATCGTGGGTTTGAGTGACCGGGGCGGTGACAGGTACAAGAACTATTCGTTGGGGATGAAACAGCGGCTCGGCATCGCCCTAGCCCTGCTCCCCGACCCCGACTTGTTGGTGCTCGACGAGCCGACCAACGGGCTCGACCCGGTGGGAATCGTCGAAATTCGCAATCTGCTGATAGAGCTCGGCGCCGGCGGCAGGACGGTGTTCGTCTCAAGCCACCTGCTGGCTGAGATCCAGGCTGCCTGCGACTCGATCGTGATGATCGACCATGGCGGTGTGGTGTTCAGCGGGACGATGGTCGACCTTCTTGCTCGGAACTCGCCAACGATCCGGGCCACGGCCGAGAACGAGGCCGATACCAATGACCTGATTCAGGTTGCTACCAACGCGGGCTATCACTCCACGAGGGTCAACGGAGGCGTCGAGATCGATGCTCCTGCCGACTGGGCCCCCGATCTCAATCGTCTGGCCTGGCAGGCCGGCATCACGCTGCGAGAGCTGCGGGCAACCTCCGCTGACTTGGAGCAGGCCTTCTTCGCTATGACCGGCAACGACAAGACAGGAACCGAATAATGCGCGCCTTTCGCTCCGAGTGGATCAAGCTGAGCAGACGTAACACCTTGATCGGGTTCGGTGGGGCCATGGTCGGTTTCACCGTGCTGTTCACCTTTTTGGGGTTCATCAGCGTCGGGGGAGGAAACGTCGACCTCGACGGCGGAGGATCCGAAGCCTTCGTCACCGAGGCGGTGCTCGCGTTACCCGACGGCTCGATGTTCGCCATGACCCAGGTGGCATCCCTGCTCGGGGTCATCGCCCTGGGTCTGTTCGCCTCCAACATGGCAGGCGAATTCAACAAGGGCACCATCCGGATGTTGTTCGTGACCGAACCAAACCGGATCAAGGTGCTGGCCGGCAAACTCGCGGCCTTGGCGTCGTTTGTGGCACTCGGAATCGCGGCCACCCTGGCTGCCAGCGTGGGCATCGGTGCCTTGCTGGCTCCCGGGATGGGCGTGGATACGTCGGCCTGGTGGACGACTGAGGGGCTGGCGGCCATTGGAACTGGATACGTGAACATCACAGGAGCGGTGCTGGTGGTTGCTCTGATCGGAGGCACAATTGCCGTGCTAACCCGGTCTGCTGCGATTGCCATATCCATCGGTGCGGCGTACTTCATCATCGGTGAGGCGCTGGTCACCGCTTTCTGGGATGCGTTGGGCAGGTGGGGCCCGTCGGCGGCGGCAAATACCCTGGCCGTGGGTGGGGCCGGTGGCGCCGGCATGCTGGGAGGAGCCGCACCGGCGATCACCTATGCAACGGCAGCGGTCCTCGTCGTTGGATACGGCGTAGTGAGCGTGGCGGTCTCGTCGGCGGTTCTGGCGAGACGGGATGTGACAAGTTGATGGCTGCCACCACTTTGATGGCCGGCAAGACCGTGTTGATCACCGGTGGCACAAGCGGGATCGGTATGGCCACTGCCCTGGGCCTGGCCATGATGGGAGCCACCCTCATCATCACCGGCCGGGACCGGGACCGCACCGAGATGGCCGCGCGTCAGATCCGCGCCGCCGGCGCCGGGGGTGGTCAGGTGGAGGTGTTCGTCGGGGACTTGGCCTCCCAGGCGGAGGTTCGGCGACTCGCCAACGATGTGCTCTCGAGCTTCCCCCGCGTCGACGTTCTGATCAACAACGTCGGGGGCTCCTGGAACACCCGGCACCTCACCACAGACGGGCTGGAGCACACTCTTGCCCTCAACCACCTCGCACCCTTCTTGCTGACCAACTTGCTCCTCGACCGGCTGATGGAGAGCTCGCCGGCCCGGGTGGTCACCGTGGCGTCAGGTGCGCATGCCCACGGGCGGATCGCCTTCGACGACCTTCAGGGCGAACGGTCTTATTCACAGCGGGCCTACGGCCAATCCAAGTTGGCGAATGTCCTGTTCACCTATGAGTTGGCCCGGAGATTGCAAGCCGGCAAGGTCACTGCCAACGCTCTTCATCCTGGCGTGGTGAATACGTCGTTCGGAGCCGATGACCCCGGCATGCTCCAGCGACTGTTGGTCCCGGTCATAAAGCCGTTCATGAAGACCCCAGCCCAGGGGGCCGCGACGTCGGTTTACCTAGCTTCCTCCTCGGATCTCGAGGGGGTCACCGGTCGGTACTTCGCGAACGGCAAGCCCAAGAAGTCCTCGAAGGGCAGCTACGACCAAGCGGCGGCGGCGCGGCTCTGGCAAGTGAGCGCGGACCTTGTCGGTCTGACAGTGACCGTTTAGTGGAGCTCCGGCAGGGTGCAGGATCGTCAGCAGGTTGCCACCATATGGCTTCGCCCCGCTCGGGATGAGCGGGGCGAAACCATCAACCGGGTCTGCGACACCTGGCCGCACACGCTTTATTTCCCGCGCCGGGTGCTGAAGGCGTAGATGGTCGTTGTCTCGTACACCTCGCCAGGGGCGAGCACCGTCGAGGGGAAATCGGGCTGATTGGGTGAGTCCGGGTAGTGCTGGGTTTCGAGGGCGAAACCGTAACTCTGCCGGTAGGTCTTCCCGCTGGTCCCGATCAGGGTCCCGTCGAGGAAGTTGCCCGCGTAAAACTGGATTCCGGGCTCGGTGGTCAGCACTCTCAGCGTCCTTCCGCTTTCCGGGTCCCGCACCTGAGCCGCCAACTCCAGCCGATCGTCGGTCTTGCGATCGAGCACCCAGTTGTGGTCGTAACCAAGGCCGAGCACAAGCTGTTCGAACGTGCCGTCATTGATCCGATCACCGATAGCCGTGGGTTTGCGGAAGTCCATGGGGGTTCCCTCCACCGGATCGATCACCCCGGTGGGGATCAGGGTCGCATCGACCGGTGTGTAATGATCCGCGTTGATCTGGAGGACGTGGTCGTAGATGTCACCGTTGCCCTCACCGGCCAGGTTGAAGTAGGCATGGTTGGTGAGGTTGACGATGGTCGACAAGGTCTCGGCCTCATCCAGTTCTGCCCGGTAGTCCATTCTCATCTCGTTCTTGTCAGTCAGTAGATAGGTGACGGTGACGTGCAAGGTCCCCGGGTAACCCTCTTCGTCATCCGGGCTGGTGTAGGTGAGCCGGAGACCGACATTCTTCCCGTCGTTGATCTCCTCGGCTGCCCATATCCGTTTGTCGAAGCCGAAGTCTCCTCCATGAAGATGGTTCGGGTCGTTGTTGGTGGCGAGTTGGTAGGTCGTGTCGTTCAGGTCGAACTGCCCCAAGGCAATCCTGTTGGCGTAGCGACCGGTGATGTTCCCGAAGTAAGGGCTCTCGTTGACGTACTGGTCGAGGTTGTTGAAGCCCAGAGTGACGTTGGTGAGCTTGCCTTTGCGCCCTGGGACCTCGATCGACTGTAGAATCCCTCCGTAGGTGAGGATGTTCACCTTCATCCCCCTGCGGTTGGTGAGGGTGTAGATGTCGACCTCGTTGCCGTCCTCGGGATGACCGTCGGAGTCGACGACTCCGAATGATTGACTGGTGATACTCGCCTCGTGCTTTCCGGTCGCGCCCTGTTCGGTGGCCACGGCCGGCGCCACCAACACGGCTGTGAGCACTACAACGAGGGTGGTGCTGGCGAAGATACCTCTTCGCTCGATGACTCTCCGCATTTCGACCTTCTCCTTCGGTCGCGGAAGCGCGGCATACCCGGGTGGCCGAGGGTTCAAACCCTCAGACGAAAGCGGTTGTCGGGCTCAGTCAGACCGGAGCAACCGATCCAGTCCGTCGAGGAGCAGATCGAGCCCGAACTCGAACTCGGTTTGATCGTCGCACCAGCCCAGCGTGGAGTCGGGGTCGTCGTGGCCGATCTCCATCAGCATCCCGGCTAGGTAGGGGAGTTGGTCGGCGAATTGCTCGAGCATCTCATCTGTGACCTCGTCTCCCTGATCGCTGTCCGGCTTGAACAACTCCTGGCTGAAGCCGAGGGCCTTGCTGCCCAAGGCATGCATGGCGTGATGCGCCAGGTCGTTGGAGAACCCCCCCTGACGGAAGATCCCCAGAAGACCTTCGAAGTAGAGGAGGATCGCCGGGCTCATATTGGTGCGCTTCTCGATCACGTCGGGCGCCCAGGGGTGGGCGAGCATGACCTCACGGGCGACGAGGATCCGCAGACGCATCGCGGCCTTCCAATCCTCCTCGGGGTTGGGCCCATCGCGTGAGCTCACCGTCTCGTTGATCTCGCTGACGATGACGTCGACGACACCGTCGAGCACCGCCTCCTTGTTGGCCACGTGGTAATAGAGCGACATCGCCTCTACTCCGACCTCATGGGCGAGATTGCGCATGGTGAGAGAGTCGATGCCGTCTCGGTCGGCAAGGGTGACCGCGGCACGCAACACCCGCTCTCTGCTCAAGGGCACCCGGGTCTCGGTGCTCGATTCGGTCTGCATGGCCATCTACATCACCTCCCTCTCATCTTACCGTACGTGGTAAGGGGTTGACAGTCTTACGTTGTATAGGTACCTTACGTCATACGACTTACGACGTACGAAGGAGAAGGACATGGATTCGGCGAACAATGGTGGAACCGAGGTCATCGCCGCCAGCGGTGAGAAGGTCCAGATGCAGGCGATCGTCTATGAGCGGTACGGGCCGCCAGAGGTCCTCGAGCTTCGGAGAATCGACAGACCGCTGGTCGGAGACGACGGGGTCCTGATCCGGGTCCGTGCTTCGTCAGTCAACCCGTACGAGTGGCACTTCATGAGGGGAGAGCCTTATCTCGCCCGGCTCGACATGGGTCTGAGACCGAAGACCGGCCGCCTCGGGGTGGATGTTGCCGGCACGGTCGAGGCGATTGGAAGCAACGTCACCGGTTTTCAGCCAGGCGACGAAATATTCGGCACCTGTGACGGCGCCTTGGCCGAGTTCGCGATCGGGTCGGAGTCCTCCCTGGTTTCGAAGCCGGCCAACGTGACCTTCGAGGAGGCGGGTGGAGTCGGCATCGCCGCCTTCACGGCAATCCAGGGCCTTCGCGACTACGGGAAGGTGCAGGCAGGTCAAAGGGTCTTGATCAACGGTGCCGCGGGAGGAGTGGGGACCTTTGCCGTGCAGCTGGCCAAGGCGTGGGGAGCCGAGGTGACCGGTGTGTGCAGTACCCGCAACGTCGAGATGGTTCGATCGATCGGAGCCGACCATGTCATCGACTACACCCAAGACGACTTCACCAGCGGTGGGCAGCGCTACGACCTGCTGCTCGACCTGATCGGGAATCACTCGCTGTCGCGCTGCCGGCGCGTGCTGAGCCCCAAAGGGACATTCGTCATGATCGGTGGGCAGAGTGGACGTTGGATCCGACCCATGGGCCGCGTGTTCAAGACACTCATCATGTCCCCGTTCGTAAGCCAGAAGCTGGTCTTGTGTCGAGCGGTGTGGACCCACGAAGACCTGCTGGTCATCCAGGGGCTGATGAAAGCAGGGCAGGTCACCACGGTGATCGATCGAACCTACCCATTGAGCCAGGTCCCCGAGGCGATCCGCTATCTGGAGGATGGACACGCCCAGGGCAAGGTCGTAGTCACTGTCTGAGACCGGGACGGTCGGCGTCGGGCCGAGCGGGAAGCCCGATGAGAGGGCGATTGTTCCAGGAGAGCTACGGCTCACCCGATGTCCTGGAGCTCAGGGAGATCGAGCAACCGGTGCCGGGTCCGCGTGAGGTGCTGGTGAAAGAGCGTGTGGCTTCGGTGAACACCGCCGAAGTTCCTGATGCCCTTCGCTTTGTGGAGCAAGGGCATGCCCGGGAAGAGGTCGTCATGCCTTGCCAGGCGGCGCCCCTGGCTCGCCCTGAAGGTCGCCAACGTCAGTGGCCGGAGCACCAATCGGCGGTCATCCCGATGGTGTTCCGGTCCCAACGCCAACCGGGAGGGCCTGCCTCATCTGGGGAAGCATGTCGCCGAGGACCTCGACAATTCCCACCAGGACCTCGACTTCGACCATCTCGAGGGTGTCACCGGCGGTATGGGCTACCGTGGTGAGGAGGTCGTGGACCTGATCCGAGGTGATGGCGATCGCAGGTATGCCTCGCATGGCGAAGATGCTGTGGTCGCTCGCGAACCACGGTGGCATGCGGGTCCATCCGGGAAGCTCGGCGATCTGGTCCAGATGCGCCTCCAGCGCCGGGGGGCACCCGAAGCTGGCCAGCCCGGTCTTCCTTCCTGCCACTCCGGTCCCGTCGAGGTTGACGTTCAGGTTGACCTGACTGAGATCGGTTGCCTCCAGCCAGGCCTGTTCGCCGCAGGCGTCGTAGTGGTCTTCGCCATTGAAGAACACGAACTCGGTGGGGCCGGATAGGTCGAGTCCGCTCTCGGCCAGCGCGAGCAGCGCGGCCACGCTCGCCGCGTTGTCAAAGGCACCTGGTGTAGTCGCCTTGGAATCCATGTGAGCGCTCAAGACGATGCGAGGGCCTGAGCCGTCGATCCGGGCCGAGACGTTGACTCCGCGGCCCTTTCGTGTTCTTCCGCCGAGTGTGAGGCGGAGCTGGTCGCTGGGGTTGAGCTCTGCTGCCGTGGCCGGGCTCACGGTGGCAGATGGGAAAGCCAGGTCGGGGTCTTCGAAGGTGGGCAGGCTGGCGTGCCGCGCCGACACTGCGATCACGGCGGCCGGCCTATGACTCTCGAGAAAGTCGATGAGGCTGAGTTGCTCCTCCGAGGTGAAGAACGGAAACGCTTTGGACATCACCGGCTCGCCACCCAACTCGGGTCCCAACACGACAATCCGCCCGGCCAGGGGAGGAACATCCGCATTCAGCTCGTCCCAGGAATCGAGGCGCACCACCTCGCCTTGAACCGTCCCGGGATGACTGTACGGGTTTGGCGCGACGTCAACAGAGGACCCATCAGGGCGCTCGAGCCGCCCCTCGCCGGGCTCCCACCATGACGTCGTGAAGGGGGCTGTTTCGACCTGCAATCCAGCCGCGGTCATCACCGAGCTGAGATAGTCGGTCGCCAGCCGATTGGCGGGTGAACCTGGGGGACGGGCCCCGATCCGAAGGACGAGGGTGTCGAGGTGCTCGGCGAGTCGCCGTCGTAGCTCCTCAGGGCTCGTTCGAGTCTCCTCCTTGTTCACGCCAACCTCCAGTAGCCGCTGTATCCACATCGCAGCTCTCGAGAGCACCGAAAGCTCGCAGTCGGGTTGTCGCTCTATTCCAAGGTATGACCTCAGGCGGGAGCCGATAGAGGATTCCGGCTCTTCACGTGAGAGGCTGCGGTCCCGCTTTTCGGCTTCACGACTTTCGGTCGGCGGCCCGGGCGAGGCGGGGCAAGGTCTCTGACATGCGGAGGATCACGTCGAGCCCGCTGGCGGCGGTGATGGCGGCGACGACCAGGACCGCGGCGGAGATGGTGTAGAGGTCGGTGAGGACCCCAGCGAGAATGGCTCCGACCGCGAATCCGAGGTCCCGCCACAGCCGGTACACACCGACCGCGGCGCCGCGCCACAGCGGGTTGGCGGCGTCACTAACCGCGGCGATGAGGGTTGGGTATGCCATCGCGGTCCCGGCGCCGAAGAGCACACTGCCCGCCACCCAATATCCGATGCTTCCGCCAACGGCGATGAGCGTCAAACCGGCGGCTTCGGTGAGCTGGCCTGCGGCGATGAGCGACTTGCGGCCGATGCGGTCCGAGAGTGCTCCGGTGGCCAACTGACCGATGCCCCACACCGCAGGGGCGATTGCGATGAGGGCGCCCGTGGTGGAGAGGCTGAGCCCGGCGCCGGCGTAGAGGAGAGGCAACAGACCCCAGGCCATGCCTTCGTTGAGGTTGTTGACCAGTCCGGCCCGGCACACCGCCGATAGGGTCCGGTCGCCCCAGCTGGTCAGGGCGAAAATCTGTCTCGGGGTGAGATCAGAGCCATGGGCGTTGGGTTGCCGACTGAAGGCCATACCTTCTTCGGCGACGTGATCTCGGGTTTCCCTGACGAACAAAGCGGAGAGCCCGAGACCGAGGGCGGCGAAGGCGAGGCCGAGAAAGAATGGCGCCGGGCGAAGGCCCTCGGTCTGAGCGATGGCTCCGGTAGCCCAGGCGGCGGCCGCGACCGCGCCATATCCGGCAGCTTCGTTGAACCCCATCGCCGTCCCCCGCAGACGGGGCCCCACCAGGTCGATCTTCATGATCACGGTCACCGACCATGTCAGCCCTTGGTTGATCCCTAGGAGAACGTTGGCGGCCACGATCCAACCCCAGGTGGGAGCCCAGATCAGGAGGAGCGGCACGGGAAGCCCGACCAGCCACCCGGCGATCAGGACGGGTCTGCGTCCATACACATCGGCGAGTCTTCCGGCGAAGTAGTTGACGACTGCCTTGGTGACCCCGAAGACAGCGATGAACGAGAGCATCCCGGTCCGGGCAGCGATACCGAACTCGGTTTCAGCGAGGAGGGGAACGACTGTGCGTTCCTGGCCAACCATGCCGCCAACCAGAGCGTTGACGCCGACGAGAAGGAGGAACTGCGGGAGGTTTTCCCTGAGCCCCAATCTCACCGGTCGCGCTCGTTGGCGAATCACGGTTCGGCAGTCAGCGGGCCCAGCTCTTGGAGGGCTCCTGCAAAGACGGTGACATTGTCATGGCCGGCCCGGGTGAGGATGCTGGCTGCGGTCATTGCCCGCTCCCCATGCCCGCAATGGACCAACACCTCGCCCATCGGGACCTGGTCGGCTACCTCGGCGAGCTGTCCCAACTCGATGTGGATGGCACCAGGTACGTGTCCCGCATTGTGCTCGGACTCCTGACGGACATCGAGGATCGCTTGTTCATGATGGTCCGGGCTGTCGACGACCGGGATGGTCGAGACCTGTCGCCCTGCCGCGGCCCAAGCCGCCACGCCGCCCCCCAGCTCACCGACGATGCGCTCGAAACCGACGGTGAGCGCCGCCCAAGTCAGGTCCTGCCGGTCGACGGAGCTGTCGGCGACGAACACGATCGGCGTCTCCCGGGCCACCAGCCATGCGAGCCATGTGGCGAACTGGCTCCGCCATGGATTTGAGAGCGACCTTGGAATGTGACCCTGGGCAAACGTGCGGACATCTCTGACATCGACCAACTCGGCGCCATTGCTGATCGCCGTGTCGAGCTGGGAAACGGAGAGCTGGGGGAGATCTGGCAGCGGTGTCCCCCTCACCGTTGGGCCCTGTCGGTTCACCTCTCGCAGCTCGAGGAAGTAGGGAGGGAAGCTGCCATAACCGGCAACCAGCCGATCGACGAAGGTTTGCTCGTCGGGATCGCCGACGAGCAAGGGGTTGGTTCGTTTCTCCGCGCCGATGGTCGTGGTCCGCTCCGATCCCTCGCCACCCACCGAGCAGAACGAACCGGCACCATGGGTCGGATAGACGACCAGGTCGTCGGGCAAGGTGAGCAGCCGCTCGCGGATCGACTTGTATGCGGCTCGGGCCAGTGGTTCGGTCTGCTCGGAGCTGAGCAGGTCGGTGCGGGCAACCCCCCCGCTCATCAGCGTCCCTCCTGAGAACAGGCCTATCTGCTCCTGGCCATCCGCGAGCAGATAGGAGAGATGCTCGGGGGTATGACCCGGAGTCGCGATGACCTGCAACGACAAACCACCGATGGCGATCTCATCACCGTCGTTGAGTGGGCGATGCGGGTGGGTGAGGGCTGAGCCCGACGGTGCCCACAGCTCGGCACCCGATGCCACCAGCTCACGGGCACCGGAGACGAAGTCGGCGTGGAGATGAGTCTCCACCACGAACCGTGCCCGCAGTCGCCTCCGCTCCAGCTCACCAAGGTACGGGCGCGGATCTCTCTCCGGGTCTACCACCAGCGCCCCACCATCGCCGAGATCGACCAGATATGAGCTGTTGCCCAGCCCTTCATCCACGATTGCGGTCACCACCATGGCATCACCTTCTCAAGCGGCTTCTTGAATATGATGCCGCAGTCTGCCACGATAATCAAACAGACGTTTGAATACTCGGTCCATCTATCGGGAGACCCGGTGACGACACGGGAGAAAAGAGCCGCCAAGGATGCTCTCTTTGAGGGTTTCGCCACCATCGCCGCCGCGTTGGCGTCGGGTCGACGCGCCGAGATAGTCGAGGTCCTGGCGCAGGGAGAGCGGACGGTCGAGGAAACGGCTGAGGCCATCGGCCAGACGTTGGCGAACACGTCCCATCACCTGCGTACCCTGGCCCGGGCCGGCCTGGTAGCCACCCGACGGGACGGAACCCACATCCACTACCGGGTGGCGTCCGAACAGGTCGTGGAGACCTGGCTCGCCCTGCGCCGGCTTGCGGCGGATCAGCTCGCCCACATCGAGGACCTGGCTCGCGCCTATCTCGGAGACCGCGACGACCTCGCGGTGATAAGCCGCCACGAGCTGGAGACGAAGCTCCGTGAGCGCGACCTGGTGCTGATCGACGTCCGACCTGCGGCGGAGTACGTCTCCGGTCACCTCCCGGGGGCGATCTCCGTCCCACCCGACCGACTGGAGCTCCTCGACGACCTCGTTTCCAACCTCCGGCCCGAGGACGAGATCGTCGCCTACTGCCGCGGTCCTTATTGCGTGTATGCCGACGATGCGATCCGCTACCTCGCCGGCAAGGGTCGGCGAGCATTGAGACTTGTCGAAGGCGTGCCCGAATGGCGCCTCGACGGTGGTCCTTTGGAGAAAGGTAGGTGACGATGACTCACGAAGTGGATGTGGTGGTGATCGGCGTGGGAACAGCCGGCGAGGACCTTGCCCTGCAACTGCTCGACGCCGGATTGGAGGTCGCCGGGATCGAGCCCCAACTGGTCGGCGGTGAATGCCCCTACTGGGCCTGCATCCCCTCCAAGATGGCGATCCGAGCCTCCAACCTCATCGCCGAGGCCCGTCGTGTCAACGGGGTAGCCGGCCAGGTCCAGGTCACGCCGGACTGGTCCAACGTGGCTACGAGGATCCGACAGGAGGCAACTGCCGACTGGGACGACAGCAGTGCGGCTGCCCGCTTCGAGAGCAAGGGAGGTCGTCTGGTCCGCGGTTGGGGTCGACTGACCGGGCCGAGCACCGTGTCGACGGATGAGGAGAGCTTCACCGCACGCATCGGGGTGGTCATCGCCACCGGATCGAAGCCCGCGATACCGCCCATGCCGGGCTTGAACGATGTGGCCTACTGGACCACCCATGATGCGATTGCGGCCGACTCGCTCCCGGAGACGCTGGTCATTCTCGGTGGAGGCGCCGTGGGCTGTGAGCTGGGGCAGGTCTTCTCCCGTTTCGGTGTCGAGGTGGCCATAGTGGAGGGCCAGGATCGGCTCCTGCCCCTCGAGGAGCCCGAGACCTCGCGGCTGATTGCTTCCGTCCTCGAGAGCGAAGGGATCGAGGTTCGCACAGGAGCCAGAGTCGAGGAGGCATCCAACCGAGACGGACGCATAGAGCTGACGTTGGAAGGAGGTGCCGGCATCTCGGCCGACCGGGTCCTGGTTGCCACCGGGAGAAGAGTCGATCACTCACAGCTCGGTCTTGACGCAGCGGGCATCGACGCCAGCACCCGGTTCATCGAAGTCGACGATCGAATGCGTGCTGGTGATGCCATCTGGGCAATGGGCGATGTGACCGGAAAGGCGATGTTCACCCACACCGCGCTCCACCAATCGGCGGTCATCGTCGCCGATATCCTCGGAATCGACTCAACGCCAATCGACTACCGGTCGCTTCCGAGGGTCACCTTCACCGACCCCGAGGTGGGGGCAGTAGGCCTGACCGAGATGCAGGCCAGAGAGCAAGGATTGGATATCGCCGTCGCGGTGAAGGATGTCCCCTCGACCTTCCGTGGGTGGCTCCATGACACCGGCAACCAAGGGATGATCAAACTCGTGATTGACACCACGACCGGGACGTTGGTTGGGGCCACCGTCGTCGCCCCCAACGGTGGGGAGGTGCTTGGCCTGCTCACCCTCGCCGTCCATCAGCGGGTGCCGGTGGATGCTCTGCGGCAAATGACCTACGCCTTCCCAACCTTTCACGGTGGAGTCGGTGAGGCCCTGGGCGCCTACGCTCGAGGGACCGGCAAAGTAATTGATCCGACCTATATCGCCAGCGGCTACTTCGACTGAGCCCTGATCCTGGAGCGGAGCCGCCTCCCGCGAAGGCCCGGTCTGGGTAAGAACGTTCCGCCGTTTCTGGGACCTACCTGATGACCGTGCCCAGACACATCCGAGGCCGGCCGCGTACCGATCTCGACCTTGTTAGAAGCGAGTGATGGCGACGAAGACGTGACCGTCGACCGGTGTCTCCGTGGTGGCGACCGGTGCGCCGTTGAGCATTGCGTGAACGGCGAGGCGGTCGAGAAGGTCGACGTCGAAGACCTCTTGTTCGTCGTGAAAGGTGACGTGGAGGGTGGAGGGGTCGAAACGGCCCCAGATCGGAGAAGCCCCCCGATGCATCATGAGGCGAGACACCCGGCCCGACACGGCGGCGATTAGACCTTCGGTGACATCCGTTATGGCGTTCCCGGTTCCGAGCTGCTCGCGAGCCTGCTCCAAGTGCGTTTCCTGCTCCGCAGTTTCGTGGTCCTCAACCACCTCGGCGGCTTTCTCATGAACTTCCCTCACGTCGTCAACGTCGCCGATGCCGCTCTTCGGGGGCGAGAACATCTCGAGGTCATGGACGTTTTCGAAGCGGGCCACGAGATTGTCGTCGCCGAGCACGACCAGAGGCCGAAGGGGATCGGCTTCGGGTAACCCTGCGCTGACCGCGCGCAGGAACCGGTCCAGATCCTCGCCCTCAGAAGCCGACGGGTCGTGCCCGTGACGTGATCGCTTCGAACCGGCGCGGTCGGCATGTTGCTGACGTTGTTTCTCACGATCGACGAACCAGTTGACATCCTCTACGGACTTGGGCAGATCGGCGTCCACCGGATAGGCGTCATGGCTCGATGCCGAATACAGCCGCACGCCGTGTCGGGTGAGGACCAAGACCGGGAGTCGGGTTGGCTCGATCGAGGGAATGGAGGGACGGAGATGGAAGGATGCCGCCACGACTACGCGTTTCTCGACCGGGTCGGTCAGCGCCACCGGCGTCGGCACGCCCTTGTCGTCGACGAGGACAGCTAGACCAGGTCCCTGGTGTTCCCAAAACTCCTGGTCGTCGAGAAGTGCGTGGGCCGCCTCGAGACGCTGTTCTCTCACCCGGGGCTTCCAGCCGGCATCCTCCAGCCAGCTGTCAACCTGGGCGATTCCGTTCTTCAGCATGATTCGGCTCTGATCGATCTCGGCCCCCTTCACCTGGGTGGGCAGGTACACCGAGATGAATGCCTCGCCGGTCGCCGCGGCGAGGCGATCGAAGAGCTCGCGGTCGGGTTTGGTTGGTCTAGTCACTGCTGATAGGTACCCAGCGGGTCGCCGTTGACACCAAGTGAGTCACCCCCGTCGTTCACGTCCGCCTCCTCCGACGATACAACCTTTCGGAGGCGCCCGGCCGAAAGCCACGCGTGAGATAGAGCTTCTCGGCCGCCGGGTTGGTGGATTCGTAGCTGACTTTGACTCGGGAGGCCCCGAGCGAGACGAGACGCTCGAGACCAGCGGTAAGTACATGACGCCCCAGCCCCAGACGCCAGTACCTCTCCTCGGTTCGCATCGGCTCGACGAGCCCGACGCCGGTGGCGGGATCGAACCAGAAGAGCCCGTAGGCGGCGACTCGCCTCTCCGCGTCTTCCACCCAAAGGTCGAGGTCGGGTCGGTACAGGGATGTCTGGGACAACCGCTCTTCGACCCGGTCGCCGTTCCTGGCCACCATGTGATGAACGCGATCGTGACCTTCGCGTCGATCGTGGAGGGTGAATCCATCGGCCAGTGCCGCGATCGGGGGGACATCGGCGGCTCTCATCCACGTGGGGATGAAATGGGACTCGTTCGATGCCGAGAACCCTGACTGGATCACAAGCGCCCGCAGTGTGTCGTCGTCGTCTCTGACCACGATCTCGACATCGTCGACCGAGATCTCGTCCATCCGCTCCAGGGCGCGCGACCAGATCCCGGGCAGCATGTCCTCGGCCTTGGAGGGAAGGACTACCGGATCGCAACCCCAGGTTGCACCCCAATCGGTAAACACGACGGCAGCTGCGGGCGCACCGGAGGTGTCGGTCCAGAAGAGCTGGGCGATCTCATCAGAGGCACGCTCTCGACGCCACCACCATTGAAAGTCGGCGGCCTCCCAGATCCCGGTCGTCGGATCTTCGACCCGGACACGGTTGGCGAGCCTGGTGATCAGGCGGAGATACTCGAGCCCTCTTGCAGTCGTCTCGTCCACACATGCAGTCTGCCGGGTTCGGGCGCACACCTGCGGGCGGAGAGACGTCGACAAGGCATCTAATCTCGTTTCCAGTGACTTCCCAAACCGCCGATGTCGAACGCTGGTCCTCGCTGAAAGTCTGGCTCTTCTCGCTGTTCAACCGCGACCCGAAGAGCAATCTCGCCGCGGTGGAACTCCTCTCGCTGAAGTCCGATGA
>DASWKK010000089.1:0-57522 GCA_036396655.1 Acidimicrobiia bacterium | reverse complement strand
CCGGACTTGGCGAGGAACCGTCATCTCCAGCTTCGTCAACCCGATCCTGTTCCTCGCCGCCATGGGCGTCGGGCTGGGGAGCCTGGTCGACGCCACTGACAACGCCTTGGCGATCCCTTATCTCGCCTTCGTCGCCACCGGATTGATGGCGGCGACGGCGATGCAAGCCGGAGCCGGCGACGGCTCCTGGCCGGTGATGGCCGGTGTGAAGTGGCGAAAGGAGTTTCACGGTGCCATCACCACTCCGATCGGCCCGGCCGACATCGTGGTCGGGCGTTTCTATTGGGGGGCTATTCGCCTCACCTTCATGCTCGGGGTGTTCGCCGTGATCGCGGTGTTGTTCGGCGCACTCGAGATCGGCCCCGCCCTGCTCGCGGTGCCGCCGGCGGTGGTCACCGGGCTCGCCTTCCAGACCGTGATCACCGCCTTCACCGTCACCCGGGAGGACGAGACCAGCCTCTCGACGCTGTTCCGCTTCGGGATCATCCCCCTGTTCCTGTTCTCAGGGACTTTCTTCCCGATCAGCCAGCTGCCCGACGTGCTGCAGTGGATCGCCTATGCCACTCCCCTGTTCCACGGCGTGGAGCTGGTCCGCAAGATCGCCCTCCCCGAGGTCGACGCTTCGGCGGTGACCGCCCTCTCCATCTGGATCCATGTCGCCTATCTGGTCACGATGACCGGGCTAGGAGTGTTCTTCGCTTCCCGATTCCTGAGCAGGAGACTGAGACCATGAGCGTCTCGGCTCCCACCCGGCTCACACCGACGGGCCGGATGACGCCAATGCGCGCCCAGAGGATCTGGGAACGGAACCTCCTGGTGTACCGACGGCTGTGGAAGATCATCTTCACCGGATTCTTCGAGCCGGTCTTCTACCTGTTCTCGATTGGGATCGGAATCGGTGCACTAGTCCCCGAGGTGACCGGGCCCGGCGGGGTCCTGATCGACTACACCGCGTTCGTGGCACCCGCCCTGATGGCTACGTCAGCCATGAACGGGGCGGTCATGGAGACCACCTTCAACATCTTCTTCAAGCTCAAATTCGGCAATGTCTACGAAGGCATCCTCACCACGCCGATGAACCCGCGCGACATCGCCATCGGCGAGGTCGGCTGGGCCCTGTTCCGAGGTGCCCTGTACTCGATCGTCTTTCTGGTGGTCATGGTGGTCATGGGTTTGACCACCAATTGGTGGGCTCTTCTCACTATCCCCGGGGCGGTGCTGATCGGCTTCGCCTTCGGTTCGGTCGGTCTCGCCGCCTGCACCTACATGAGGTCGTGGCAGGACTTCGATCTGGTCTCGCTGGTCACTATGCCGCTCTTCCTCTTCTCGGCAACTTTCTACCCATTAGACGTCTACCCACCGGCAATCCAGCAGGTCGCCCGGGTATCTCCTCTCTACCACGGCACCGAGATGCTCCGCTCGTTCGCCCTCGGCGTCTTCGACTGGAGTCTTGTCGGTCACATCGCCTTCCTGGTCGTAATGGGCCTTATCGGGCTCAGGATCGCCTCCCGGCGTCTGGACGGCCTGCTGCGGAAGTAGGGGGCCGACCGATCGCGGGGCCGCGTCGACCAACCAGGTTCCATCGGGGAATAGGCTCAACAGCCGATGATCGACCTCGGTTTCCCGCTGCACGCCCCCCACGGGTCGTCCCTGAACACACAGGGTTGGCTTCAGGAGGCCGCCCTGCGCTGTCTCCTCAACAATCTCGATCCCGACGTCGCCGAAGACCCGGAGAACCTGATCGTCTACGGGGGGAGGGGCAAGGCAGCCAGGAACCTGGAAAGCCTCCACGCCATCGTGCGAACCCTGGAACGTCTGAAGGACGACGAGACACTGCTTGTCCAGTCGGGCAAGCCGGTGGGAGTGTTCCGCACCCACGAAATGGCGCCACGGGTGCTCATCGCCAACAGCTTGCTCGTGCCCCGATGGGCCACCCTGGAGCACTTCTGGGAGCTGGAGGCGGCCGGGCTGATGATGTACGGGCAGATGACCGCCGGTTCCTGGATCTACATCGGGACCCAGGGCATCCTCCAGGGCACCTACCAAACGTTCGCCGCCATCGCCGAGCAGAGGTTCAACGGGTCGCTGGCGGGAACCCTCACGCTCACTGCCGGTCTCGGTGGGATGGGTGGCGCCCAGCCGCTGGCCGTCACCATGAACGGCGGGACGGCCCTGTGCGTCGAAGTCGACCCGCACCGAATCGAGCGACGGCTGGAGACCGGCTATCTCGACGAGAGCTACGCGGATCTCGACCAAGCGGTACGCCGGGCTCTCGAGGCGAAATCGAAGCGAGAGCCGGTGTCGATCGGTCTTCTCGGCAATGCCGCAGAGATGTTCCCACGCTTGCTGGAGATGGGTCTCGACGTCGATATCGTCACCGATCAGACGTCGGCCCACGATCCGCTCTACGGCTATGTCCCTGCCGGGTACTCGGTCGAAGAAGCAGAGCGACTCCGGAGCGAAGACCCCGACACCTACGTAAAAGCTGCACGGGAGTCGATCGCCGCCCACTGTGAGGCGATGGTTGGGTTCCAGCGATCAGGGGTGGAGACTTTCGACTACGGCAACAACCTGCGCGGTGAAGCGCTCACCGCCGGGTATCGCGATGCTTTCTCCTACCCGGGCTTTGTCCCCGCATACATCCGGCCTCTGTTCTGCGAGGGCTCGGGACCGTTTCGCTGGGTCGCACTGAGCGGTGATCCAAACGACATCGCCATCACCGATCGCACCCTGGAGAACCTGTTCCCCGAGAACGAGTCCCTTCATCGTTGGCTAGCCATGGCTCGGCAGAAGGTTCAGTTCCAGGGACTCCCTGCCCGGATCTGTTGGCTGTCCTACGGTGAAAGGCACCTCGCCGGGCTCCGTTTCAACGAGCTGGTGGCCTCGGGTGAGGTCTCGGCGCCGATCGTGATCGGCCGGGACCACCTCGACTCGGGCTCGGTGGCGTCCCCGTATCGGGAAACCGAGGCCATGGCCGACGGCTCGGATGCGGTGGCCGACTGGCCCATCCTCAACGCCATGCTCAACGTTTCCTCCGGAGCCGCCTGGGTCGCGGTACACCATGGCGGCGGGGTGGGGATCGGCAATTCGATCCATGCCGGTGCGCAGGTGGTGGCAGACGGGACGACCCAGGGTGCCCTCCGAGTGGAAAGGGTGCTGACCAACGACCCCGGAACCGGTGTGATGCGTCACGCCGACGCCGGCTATGAGATCGCCCAGCGGGTGGCGCGAGAGCGCGGAATCGATCTTCCGATGCTGTGAAGGTCGGCGGACCTTCGACTCACCGACTGTCAATCATCCCTCTGCCCCTGGATCAGGAGAACCCGGGTCCCGACCCTCGGTACCCGGGCTTCCTGAGCATGCTTGTCAGAGGATCCAGATCAGGCCGAACGTAACGGCGCCGGCCAGGGCGAAGACGGCGAGGACCGTCAGAACGGTTACCCGCGTCGTCCAGATCCGGTCTTCTCTAAGCATGCCTCGGGCAAAGAGCCCGAATGCGGTCGCCAACAGCACCCCAGCTCCCACGAACAAGCCGAGATACCAGCCCTCGACGAGTCCGCCCAGGAACCAGTCGGTCGGCACGTAATACATCCACGCGCCGATGCCAGCTGCCAGCACACCAGCGATCCCTACCACCCAATCGATGATGTAGGACCGTCGCGGCATTCGGGTGACCTCCGCCTTGGGTCGCTCGAGAAGCGTTGCCACGAAGATCACCTCCTTTCGGGACGATCCGACGGACCGTCCATCGGCAGTGTCATCCAGAAAGAGGGGTGGGAATAGGGCCATCAGACCCAAAACCTTGGGCCGATCGGGTCGATCGCCGATGAGACCCGGCGCGTCCCGATACCCTTACCGACCGATGCTCAAAGACCCCTATTGGCCGTCCGCCGACATCTGGCTCGCACAGGATGACCCCGAGCCTGAGATTGTGGTGGTGGGGGTTCCTTCATCGAAGGCCTCCCTGACGCCCTCGCGGGCCGACCTGACCCCACTCGCGGTGCGCGACCGACTTGGTCGCTTCTCCACATTCCATGGTGAGTGGGGGGTCGACTTCAGCCAGGTCAGGGTCGCCGACGAGGGAAACTGGCCGGTCTCCGAGCTCGAAATGGAGGAGATGCCGCCGGTCGTGGAGCAGCTCGCCAGTTCGCTACCACCGGTGCCGCTCACCCTCTACCTGGGCGGAGACAACGCAATCACCCGACCGCTGGTCCGTGCACTCATGTCAGATCGAGGTCGAGTCGGTCTGATCACGTTCGACGCCCATCACGACGTGCGCACTCTCGATCTCGGGCCGACCAACGGATCCCCGATTCGCGGCCTCATCGACGAGGACGGTCTCGCCGGAGCCAATGTGGTCCAGATCGGCATCCACTCCTTCGCCAACTCCGCCCAGTACCGGGCCTATTGCGACGAGCACGGAGTGACGGTGATGACCGTCGGAGATGTCGAGCAGCGTGGCATCGGGTCGGTGGTGGAGGATGCGTTGACCGTGCTCACCGCCAAGTGTGACGTGATCTACGTCGACGTGGATGTCGATGTCGTGGACCGGACGCTGGCGCCGGGGTGTCCCGGGGCGAGACCCGGTGGGATGAGCGTCAGAGACCTGGCTGAAGGAGTCCGTCGTTGTGCTCGCCATGACAAGGTGGTGGCTTTGGATTTCGTCGAGGTCGACGCCGAAGCCGACCGTGACGGGCTCACCCTCGACCTCATGGCGCATCTGATGCTCACCGCCGTCGCCGCCTACGCCGAACGCCCACAACCGCTTACTTGAGGTACGTGGCGCCATTTCTCCCCCCAGCGAACGAAGTGAGTGTTGGGGGGAGTCCGGCGGAGCCGGGAGGGGGGTCTTGGGGAGTCCGGCGGAGCCGGGAGGGGGGTCTTGGGGAGTCCGGCCTAAACAGAGAAGAGCCGGTCACCCGCCGCTGATCACCTGCTCCGCCTCTCGCCCGAGACGGTCGCCCTCCCGATGTTCCAAGAAGCCGTGGGGAAGCCGCACCGGCCGGGGCCCGTGCGAGTGACCACGCACCATCTGGTTGGCCTCGTCGGGGAAGGGGATGCCCCGCTCCCAGCCGTCCAGGATCTCCCGGAGCTGGCCAACCGACTCCACACGAGCCAGAGCATCGCGCAGCCGAGGTCCGGCGGGAAAGCCCTTCAGATACCACGAAGGGTGCTTGCGAAAGAGACTCATCCCGACCCGCTCGCCGAAGTGGTCGACCAGGAGCCGTGCGTGGCGGATCATGATATCGGCCACCTCTCCCGAGTCGGGTGCTGGCCGGGGAGCCCTCCCCGCGAGGGCATCGGCCAGGTCACGGAACAGCCAAGGACGCCCTAGACACCCCCGGCCGACGACCACCCCGTCGCATCCGGTTCGGGCCATCATCAACTGGGCGTCTCGCGCAGTCCAGATGTCGCCGTTGCCCAGCACCGGGATGGATGTGACCGCCTGTTTGAGTCGGGCGATGGAATCCCAGTCGGCCTCACCCGAGTAGAGCTGCCGAGCAGTGCGGGCGTGGAGGGCGAGCGCAGACGCGCCCTCGTCCTCGGCGATCCGACCCGTATCCAGGTATGTCAGGTGGTCATCGTCGATCCCTTTGCGGAATTTGACGGTCACCGGGACCCATCCGGCGTGATCCACCGCTGTCCTGATGATCGATCGGAAGAGGTCGCGCTTCCAGGGGAGCGCCGCTCCTCCTCCATGTCGGGTCACCTTGCCCATCGGGCAGCCGAAGTTCATGTCGATGTGGTCGACCTGGCCGACATCGACCAAATAGGCAACCGCATCGCCCAGTGAGCCAGGGTCGGTTCCGTAGAGCTGGATCGAGCGGGGCGTCTCGTCGGGAGCGAATTGGGCAAGTTGACGGGTCTTCTCGTCGCCTTCGACCAGCCCGCGCGCCCCGATCATCTCCGCGACGAAGAGGCCGGCGCCGTACTCCCGACAGAGGCGGCGGAAGGGGGCGTTGGTGATCCCGGCCATGGGTGCGAGCACGACCGGTGGGTCGACGGTGAGAGGGCCGATGCGAAGCATTCAGGCAAGGGTAAGAGCCCGCCCGGCCAACGCCATCGCCTAGATGTCGGTGGAGGTGATGTTGTGCAGCCTTACCTGGCCGCGGGCGACGAGTTTGCCGTCTTCCTGCCTGGTCACGGTGACCTGCCACAGCTGCTGAGTCCGGCCGCGGTGGATCGGGGTGGCCGATCCGAGCAGCACACCGTCCCGGGTTGCCCGCAGGAAGTCGGTCTGGTTGGAAACGCCAACGCAGCCGGCCATGCCGTTTTCCATGGCCCAGAGTGCGGCGCCGGTCGAGGCGAGGGTCTCGATCAGTGTGCAATAGACCCCGCCGTGCACCACGCCGTACGGCTGATGGTGGTTCTCGTTGAGCACGATCTCCCCTGTGCAGGAGTCTGCCGAAGCGTCGGTCAGCTCAATACCGGTGAGCCCGACAAACGTAGGGCGGTCGAGAAACGGGTTTTCCATCAGGCGCCGCAGCCCTGTGCGATCCGAGGAGCGGGCCCCTGATCGTCGTCGATCCACTCCCACACCTCGACGCCAAGACCCTCGTAGTAGGCCGATGAGACGACGATCTCCATCCTGCCGTCTCCATTGAGGTCGGCGACCGCGCCGATCGAGAATGCGTAGACCAGAGGCACCTGGTCATCGGACACGATCACGGACTCGCCGAGAATGGCCGTTTGCACGTCTCCACTGACGGTGCTTCGAATGAAGGCGATCGAGTAGTCACCGACCTCGGCAAACAGCCCTTCGGAAACATCCTCGGCCACCACGAGAACATCGTTGACACCGTCGCCGTCCAGATCGACCCGGAGCAGCTGCTTGATGACCGGGTCCGGAACGTTCAGACCTCGCTCCGCGAGCAGCTCACCGGCGAAGGCGGCATAGGTGCCGTCGTCATCCAGGCCCTCGACGAGATGAGGGACCAGCTCCCAGGGAGCCGAGATCGCCACCCCATAAGGGCCAGGAAAGTCACCGAGCAGCTCTTCGTTGTCGAGGACCACGCCCGGGTTGTCCAGCGGCTCACAAAGGGTGACCGGGGAGCTGCCGGTGATGATTGCCTGCCGATCGAGGAAAGCCACCTGGTAGCTCTCGTCGCCGGTGAGGGGAAGATCCGAACCCGGCTCGACCTGTACCCAGTTGTTGCCGTCCCACCACCCCAGTGCCCCGAATCCCGCCATCACGATCGGGTCGTCAGCCCAATTCCCCTCCAACCCCGCGGTGGTTGTCGTTGCTTCGGTGGTCGTGGTCGTTTCGCCGGTTGTCGTGGTGGTGACAGCTTCGGTGGTGCTGGTCCCGCCGACAGTGGTGGAGGTGCCCACAAGAGTGGTAGTCGCACCACCCGTGGTCGTCGTCGCATCGCCGTCGTCATCGTCATCGGCGAACATGAAAATCAGGACGACGACCAGGACGACGAAGAGACCGGCGAGGATCCAGGCGACGCGATTCATGCCTGCAACCTACCCGGAGACACCGGTTCTGAACGCCGTCATATCTGTCCCAGACGCGGCCATCAGCCTGGGGAGAAGGTGGATCGGAAGCCCGATCACCGTGAAAGGGCTGCCGTTGACCTTTCTGACGTAGAGCCCGCCCAGCCCCTGGAGCGCGTAGGAACCGGCTTTGTCCATCGGCTCTCCGGTATCGACATACCGTGCGATCTCCTCTTCGGTCATGGTCAACATCTCGACCTCGGCCACATCGACCAACGACCGCACCTGCGGCCCCCGATCCCAAGAGCAGACAGCGAGACCGGTGAACACCTCGTGGAGATCGCCCTGAAGCCGACGAAGCATTCCCCTTGCCTCCTCGGGGTGGCCTGGCTTGCCCATCACCTTGCCCTCATGGACCACCGCGGTGTCGCCAGCTATGACCAGAAGACCCTCGGCAGCGACCGCGGTTGCTTTGGCGCGGGCGACGCGCTCGACGTAGGAAGCCGGTCCCTCCTCCGGATGCCGGGTTTCGTCGACGTCGGCCGGGCGGACTTCGTATGCGAGTTGCAGCGTCTCGAGCAACTCGATGCGACGGGGCGAATTGGAGGCCAGAACGAGTCTCAGGTGAGGATCCTCCCCAACCGCATCACGAGCTTGGGATGAGATAGGACACGAGGATCGCGGATCGGGTCTTCGGAGAACATGACCACGTTGGCCGACGTTCCCAACTCGAACGCATCGGGGCGTCCCGTAGCCCGCAAACCGGAGGCCCCGATGGCATCGACCACCGCATGCGGCGTCATCCCCATCTCCCAGAGCCTCACACCCTCCAGCGCTACCTGATGGCTTCCGACGGCGAGGTCGGTCCCGGCGAGGACATGGACTCCGGCCTCGACTGCCATGGAGAACATGGATGCCATGTTCTCCAGGCCCTCACGTAGGAGTCGACCGCCCGAGGATTCGGCGCCGAGCATGCCGATCAAAGTCTCGACCTGGACCACCGTCGGCACCCAGATACCGCCCCTGGCGCCAAACGCCTCCAGGTCGTTCGAGTCGAGGAACAAACCGTGTTCGATGGAGTGAACTCCGGCCTCCACTGCCAGGGAAGGCACCTCCCGGGCCATGGTGTGGACGGCCACCCGGGCGCCCAGCCCGGAGGCCACCTCGACGGCGGTCGCCAATTCGTCACCGGAGAAGTTGGGAACCGGCCCGAGGCCTTTGCGCGGCCAGTCTCCGATCAGCTTGACCCACCCCCGACCTTCAATGCTCGCCCGACGAACCGATTCCGCCATTCCCCCTGGGATGACGTTTCGGGTGAATCCCGGCGAATACCCACCGGCAACGGCATACATTCCGCCCGCGGCCTCGATGTCGGGCCGGTCATGAAGAGACATCTCGTCAATCAAGTGTACGACCGTGGAATCACTCCACCCTTTGTCGAGAAGCAGCCCCACGCCTGCCTCCAGAGCCGCCCGCGCCCGCCGCTCCGCCCCTTCGCGGTCTCCGGGAGCGAGATCCATTCGGTCCCCGGCCAGATGGGCGTGGGCGTCGACAAGGCCGGGCAGCGCCCACATGTCCGCCCCCAGCACCTGATCCGGGATCGTTTCCGTGGTGCCGGCCCATAAGCCATCCCTGACTTCACGGGTGACGGTTTCCCCACCCGGGGTGCGCAACACAACTCGCAGCTGCATCAATCGCGACGGTAATGGCGCGACAACACCGATAATGCCGCGATGCGCAACCTCGTAGCGACACTTCTGATGCTGGTCGCTGCCTGTGCCGAGACTGTGGTCGAACCCGGTTCGACCACATCGTCATCGCCGACCACGACCACAACCGTGGCCACCACGCAGACCGGGCCGCCGGTGGAAGTCCCGGTCGAGATCCAAGACTGCGCCACACCTCAAATCGGTTTTGCACCTCTCTGTGAGGCATACGAGTTGGTCCAAGAGTGGCACATGGACCGACCCCTCGACCCCGAAGCCCTGGCCACCGCAGCACTCGACGGGTTGCGGACGTTCACCACCGAGGAAACCGAGGCTCCTCCCAGAACCCTGTTCTGCGCCATCCCCGACTCTGCCTTCGCCGACCTCTGTCACGAGCTGGCTCGTCGCATGGCTGGAGAGGCGATCCCGGTCGCTGAGGCCATCGAGGCTTCGGTCCTCTCGATGGGCGATACCGGCCTCGAGCAATTCTCGTACTACGTGCCACCGGAGCTCGTCGGCAGCTATCGACTCAACGGCGTGGTGGGAGGTCTCGGGATCCTGCTGGATGCGAGGGATGCCGCCGGCTCGAAGTGTGTCCGAATCACCGCGTCCTGCCCCTTGCAGATCGTGTTCGTGCTCGAGGAGAACGCAGGTGCCGAGGCCGGACTGGAAGCCGGCGACCGGATCGTCGAAGTCGACGGTGAGCCGGTCGACGGTCTTGGCTTCGTCGACACCGCCACCCGTCTCGCCGGCGACGAAACCGGGATAGTCGAGATGGAGGTCGAGAGAAACGGGGAAGCGCTCGATCTCGTAATCGAGCGGGCACCATTGGTGGTCCCGACGGTCGAGATCGATGTCCCCCGAAGCGGTGTCGGGTACATCCGGATACCGGACTTCGAGTTCGACGTGCCCGACCTGGTTCACGACGGGCTGATGGAGCTGACCCAGGAACCAATCGATCGCCTGGTAGTCGACCTGAGAGACAACCCTGGTGGTTACCTCGATGCCGCGATCGACATCGCGTCCGAGTTCATCGAGGGTGGAACGGTCGTCGAAACCACCGGGCCTGAGGAGGACTTCGAGTACTCCGCGGGAGAAGGGGGTCTAGCCACTCGTCTTCAGATCGCGGTCATCGTCAACGCCGGCACGGCCTCAGCAGCGGAGATTCTCGCCGCGGCTCTCCGTGACCGAAGAGGAGCCCTGATCATTGGGGAGCCCACGTTTGGTAAGGACGCCGTGCAGATAGCCTTCGAGCTGAACAATGGCGGAGAGTTCAACGTGGCAATCGCACGCTGGTTGAGCCCGAATGGCACCACGGTCGCGGGCACCGGGATCCTCCCCGACCGCACCGTTCAGCTTGCACCGGCCACGCCGCGGGATGAGTTGGTCGACCTGGCGTTTGGCTCATGACGAGAGCCCCATATCGACGCCTCACGTCCGCTCTTCTGCTGGTGTTGGTCGTGTCCGCGTGCACCGTCGAGGACACTCCTGAGCCGACGCCGGGAATATCGCCAACAACCAGCGCGGCAGAGACGTCTTCTACCACGGTCGAGGGAGAATCCCGGGCGGTTCGAATGGTTGGATGTGATCCCGCCGACTCCGAAGTCGAGATCGTCTGCGAGGCCTACGACCTCGTCCGACGCCATTATGTCGACGATGTCTCTGATGAAGACCTGGCCGAAGCGGCTTCACTCGGGTTGCTGGAGCTCGGCGGGACCACGGCGACGTCGGAGCTCGTGTGCGCCGCTCCGGCAGTGGCATTCCAGGAAACGTGCGAGATCGCCGGTGGGGCGGCCGACAGCAGCAGCGAGGCAGCCGAGGCGATGGTCTGGGGCCTCACCGCCTACGGCCTCGACGCCAATTCGGTCTACTTCGACGCCGCGGCTCTGGAATTGGTCGAAGAGGAGCAGGAGGGTGAGATAGAGGGGATCGGGGCATTGGTCAGGGCCGAGGACTCATCGAGTGGCGAAAACGTCTTGTGCTCGGTCATATCGGAGACGTGTCGAATGCTCATCCTCTCCACGATTGCGGGAACACCGGCGGAGAGAGCAGGTCTGCAGCGCGACGACATCATCGTCGAAGTAGATGGCCAAGACATCCGTGGCCAAACCATCGATGAGGTCACCGCCAATGTCCGGGGACCGGCCGGCACCGATGTCACCCTCAAGGTAGACCGGGCAGGGACGGTGTTCGATGTCGCCATCACCCGGGCCGCGGTTGTCGTCCCGGCGGTGATGAGCGAAGTCGTGGGCAACACAGGCTATGTCGCCCTCAACTTGTTCACCGACAATGCCGACGACCAGTTCCAAGCCGCGGTTTCCGGTCTGCTCGACCAGGGGGTCGACAGCCTGGTCGTCGACCTCAGGAACAATCCGGGCGGTCTGCTCGACACATCGATCGAGGTGACCTCCCTGTTTCTGCCAGACGGTGACGTTGTCATCACCGAGAGCCCCGACACCTCGACCTCCTACCCGGTGAGCGGCCACCCCATCGTGCCTGAAGACATCGACGTGATCCTGGTGGTCAACCGGGCCAGCGCCTCGGCGTCCGAGGTAGTCGCGGCCGTGCTCCAAGAGCGGGGCCGAGCCACGGTGGTCGGTGAGAACACCTTCGGCAAGAACACCGTTCAACAGCGATTCGGGCTGTCCAACGGGGGGGCGATCAAGCTGACGATCGCACGGTGGCTGACGCCGGGGGGTGTCGACTTCGGCGAGATTGGCGTCACCCCCGACGTGTTGCACGAGATCGATTTCGAGCTCTCGGTGGAGAGGGTGGTCGAGGAGGCCATGGCGGCGGCGGTCACCGCCGACGGTTGATCAGCCCACCGGATAGGCGATCCCGGTGTTGGCATGACAGTCGTAGCCATGGGGGTTCTTGCCCAGGTACTGCTGGTGGTAGTCCTCCGCGTAGTAGAAGTCGCCCAGCGGCGCGATCTCGGTGGTGATGTCGCCAAATCCCAGTGGCGTCAATTCGGCCTGGTACTTGTCCTGGGAACGCTTGGCGATCTCCAACTGCTCGTCACTGGTGGTATAGATCGCCGACCGGTACTGCGAGCCAATGTCATTGCCCTGCTGCATCCCCTGGGTTGGATCGTGGGTCTCCCAAAAGACTTTCAACAGCTCCTCGTATGAGACCTCCGCAGGGCGATAGACAACGAGGGCCGCCTCGGTGTGCCCGGTCCGCCCGGTGCAAACCTCCTCGTACGTGGGATTGGGGGTGAAGCCACCGGCATAGCCGACCGCAGTGGTGTACACCCCGTCCATCTTCCAGAATCGACGTTCGGCGCCCCAGAAGCAGCCCATACCGAACACAGCAACCTCGGTGTCCTCTGGGAATGGGCCTACCAGCGGATTGCCATTGACGAAATGGGCTGGAGGCACCTCGACTGGCTGCGACCGGCCGGGCAGGGCGCTCTCCGGCTCTGGCATCTCGATCTTCTTCCGTCCGAACATCACATTCCTCCTGATCTGGGTCGCCAAAGCTCAGTCGATTACTACGGCTTCGAGCTCCATCTCGACCTTCCATCGCGGGTCGAGGAGACCACTCACAACAACCATCGTCGACGCCGGTCTGATTCCCGAGAAGATCTCACCGTGCGCCTGACCGATCCGGTCACCGTCGGCGGCATCTGTGATGAACATCCTGGTCCTCACCACGTCGGATGCTCGACCGCCTGCCTCCTCGAGGGCGTTGAGCATGATCTCGAGACAACGGCGCGCCTGAGCGCCGGGATCGGGATCAACCGCTCCATCGGGCCAGATCGGAGCGGTGCCGGCGACGATCACACGGTCGCCGACCCGCACCGCCCGGCTGAAACCCACGGTTGGCTCGAACGGGCTGCCAGACGAGATGTTGTGACGCTCCATGTGAGGACGCTACTTGAAGCAGCAGGGCCGATTTCTCCCCCCAGCGAACGAAGTGAGCGTTGGGGGGAGTACCCCGAAGGGGGGAGGGGGGTTCTGGGGAGTACCCCGAAGCCAGGAGGGGGGCTCTTATACGGCTCCGCACTTCTCGTCACTGGTGGTGTTCGGTACCCTCACCCTCCATTGATGCGTGCGCTGCGTCACTTTCCCCTCGCTCTGGCATTGACCGCGACTGTTGCGATCGTCGCGGCCGATGGCCCATCCGCGTTCGCGCAGACCGTTGGCGACGCCGAGCAGGAAGTGGAGGAAGCCGAGAGGCGGGCCGAGGTAGCCGACGGATTGGTCGATGCGGCGCTCGGACAAAGGGCCGAGATCGAGGGCGAGCTGGCAGTCAGCATTTCCCGCATCAGTGACCTGTCAGCCGAGTTGTCCAGGGTCTCATCCAGTCTCGACGAACTCAAGGAACAGGTCGGCTTCGCCGACACCCAGCTGGCGGGTATCAAAGCCGATATCGAGGTTCAGGCCGTCGACGCATATATGACGGCCCTGGTGACCCCCGGAGCGACCTTCGTCAACTCGACGACTGTCGAACGCGCGATGGTGACGGGTCAGGTGGTCGAGGACGTCGTGACGTCCGGCAGAGAAAGTGTCGACGAGCTCGTGATCAGACGCGATGCCCTCGAACAGCTACAGGCGGAATTCCGGAACCAGCAAGCCAAGGTGGAAGCCCTCAAGGCCGAAGTGGACGCCGAGGTCGAGCACCTCGCTGCGCTCTACGACGAAGCGGACGCCGCGGTCGCCGTGGCGATCAGACAGGCCAATGCCGCCGATGCCGCCTTTCGGGATGCTTTGAGCGCGGTCGACGCGGCACAGGCGCGGGAGGCCGAGAAGAAGCGTCAGGAGGAACGACGCATACCGACCGACCCGGACCCCAATCCCCCTTCGACCGGGTCACCAACCACCACTGCTCCTGGCTCCACTCCGACGACTGAGGGCGATGGTGGCGGAGGAAGTCGAGATTGGGACTTTCCTCCCGCCGTCGAACAGTGGCGCTCGACCGTCGAGCGATTCTTCCCTTCGGACCGGGTAAACGAGGCACTGCGGATAATCCAATGTGAGAGTCTCGGTGATCCCGACGCCTACAACCCTTACTCGGGAGCCTCGGGTTTGTTCCAGTTTCTCCCTGCGACTTGGGCCAGTACCGCTCCCAAAGCCGGATTCCCCGACGCCAGTCCCTTCGACCCGGTAGCCAACATCGGGTCCGCCTCCTGGCTGGCCAACCGCTACCACGACCTGGGCCGGTCGTACTGGGAGCCCTGGAACTGTCGCCGGGTCTTGGGCTGATCACAGAACGGGGTGAAAGTGAAATCTACGTGCACCCCTACAATCTCGCCGCTCGATGGAAACTCCTCGCCTCGATAGAAACCGGCAGATCCTGTTCATCGCTGTCGCCCTGATAGCCACCCTCCCGGGTGTCTTGTTGCGACTGACCGGCGCCCATCCGGATCCGATCCTGGCGGCGTTCCTCTTTGGATTGGCCATAGTTGGGGCAGCCTTCATCCTTTCCTGGGCAGCAGAGGTAGTCCAGCTCGATATTGCGGCCGGACTGGCCCTGGCCCTGCTCGCTCTGATCGCGATCCTCCCCGAGTACGCCGTCGACTTCGTGTTCACCGCCAAAGCGGGAGGCGAGTTCGCCGATACCGGCCAGGCCTCGCAATACGGGCCTCTGGCCCTGGCCAACATGACCGGGGGCAACCAGCTCCTCATCGGCCTCGGGTGGCCCCTGGTGATCCTGATCGGGACGTGGCGGGTGCGAAAAGCAAGCGCCAACCCTGAGCTCGCCGAGGGCACAAGTCCCAACGCGATCCACCTCACGCGGGCGCAATCGGTTGACATCGCCTACCTGACTATCGCCTCGCTCTACGGGCTGAGCCTCTTCCTCAAAGAGACTCTCACACCGGTCGACGCGGTCGTCCTCGTTGGCATCTACGTCCTCTACCTGATCCGGCTATCGGGAGCACCACCCTCCCCACCCCACCTCGTCGGCCCTTCGGCCTATATCGGATCACTGCCGAGGAGAACCCGCCGGACGATCAACTACGCCGGCTTTGTCGTGGCCGCCGGTGTGATCCTGCTCTGCGCCGAACCGTTCGCCGAGTCGATCATCGAGTTGGGCGAAGCCATCGGGGTCAGCGAGTTCCTTCTGGTGAAATGGATCGCCCCCACCGCATCGGAGGCACCCGAGCTGCTGGTGGCAACGCTTTTTGCCTGGAGACTGGCGAGCCGAACCGGATTGGGTGCCCTCATCTCATCGAAGGTCAACCAGTGGACCCTCTTGGTCGGCACGCTGCCGATCGTGTTCTCGATTTTCGCCGGCATGGTTCACGGCTTGCCCCTCGATCGGGTTCAACGCGTCGAGCTGTTCGTCACCGCAGCCCAGTCAGTATTCGCGGTGGGCATCGTGGCCAGCCGCTCGGTGAGCCGGGGGGAGGCATGGGTAATGCTTGGTTTGTTCATCGCCCAGCTCGTCGAGTCGGGACTCGCCGAGCTCGGTCACCTCACGGAGCTGATGTCGACAAACGCCCGGATCGGAGTCGGGATCGTCTTTCTCATGGCCGCGGCCTGGGTGCTTCGACGGGATTTCCGCGCTTTGCTCCAGAACGTCAAGGACGGACTGAGGGCACCTTGGGAAGAGCTGGCCGAAAGAGAACCTGTGTGAGTCGCCTCGGCCACAGACCTCTTCACAACTGACCTATTCCCGGCGTAGTTTCATCTCGAGACGCCGACCAAAGATCAACTGTGGCCAGGAGCCATTTCAGTCCAGCAACGTTCAAGTTCCTCAGGGAGCTCCAAGACAACAACGACAAGGCATGGTGGGACGAGAACAAGGAGCGCTACGTCTCCGTCGTTCGCGACCCTGCCCTCGAGTTCATCAATGACTTCGGGCCGCGACTTGCCAAGATCTCTACCCAGTTCACGGCCGACTCACGCACGGTGGGCGGATCGCTCATGCGTCCTTACCGGGACACCAGGTTCTCCCCGGACAAGACTCCCTATAAGACCAACGTGGGTATCCAGTTCCGACATAGGGGCGGCAAGGACATCCATGCCCCCGGCTTCTACCTACACCTCGAACCGCGGGCGTGTTTCGCCGGCGTCGGTCTGTGGCACCCCGAGACCGCAGTGGCTCGTGAGATCCGCCAGGCAATCAACGACGACATCCCGGGTTGGAACAAGGCCGCCAAGACGAAGACTTTCACCAAAGTCTGGTCGACGGCTCAGGACGGGGACGAGATGTTGAGACGGGTCCCGCGGGAGTTTGACCCCGACCATCCCCATGCCGACGACCTGCGGATGAAGAGCTTCATCGCCGGTAGTCAACTGTCACAGGCCCAGGTGACTGACGCTCGATTCGGCGAGGAGCTCGCGGCGATGTTCACCAAGGCGCGCGAGTTCACCCGCTTTCTCTGCGACGCAGTTGGAATCCCGTTCTAGTGGGCCATTAGGATTGCGCGTCCATTGTTGTCGCCTAGCCTGTGACCATTGCGAGTGGGGGGGACTCAGAGTTGACAGAATTTCCAGGCGTTGTGACGCTCGACCAAGACAATGTCCATGTCATGGTCGGTCTCGAGGACGACAAGATCAGTCTCGTCGCCGGGGAGGTTTCGATCGCCGAGTGGCTGTCGGGTGAGTACGTGGTGGTGGACCTCGGCAAGGGCACCTTTGTCATCGAAGCCGAAGAGGGCTCGATCTCTTTCCAGCCCGACGATCCCGGGAGCTTTGCCCGCGGGATCGGGCAACACCCGGAACACGACCCCTCTCCCGGTCCGGCGCCCGCCCGGTCGCTCGACACCATCGAGGTCAAGGATGGCCCTCGCCCGCGCCCCACGACGGTCGCCGGGTTCTACGCCCTAGTCGTGATGACCACCGCTCTTGGCATATGGGCGCTCCTCTCGTTGCTCTAGTGCCCTGTCCGGCAGGCAGGCGGCCGCCCTCAGCTAGGAAGCTCCAACCAGCCGGTCACATGATCGAGCAGGTACTCACTCACGTCGTGTGAGCGGTCGAGCACCTCGCAGAGCTGCTCTCGTCCCATCAGGACGTCGACGAGACTCACCGAGGCTTTCCCGGTGAGGTTCAGGCGTCGCTCCGGCGCGTCGGTCACCGCTCCGTATGAGTCGATGGCGGCCACTTCGACGGGCAAAGAGACACCGGCGACGCCGGCCAAATCGGTGGCCAGGACCAGCAGGTCGGGTGGTCGCAATAGTGGTGGAACGGCCCAATTGAAGAACAGTTCGAGGTGGTAGACGTTTTCGGGCTCCTCGAAGTCGGCGTCCATCTCGTCGAGCCGCTCGCGCAATGAGAGGATCACTTTTGGGTCGACGTCCAGAGCGACATGAAGGTCGATGGGGCCACCGCACCCGGCTTCGGGATGGAGGTCGACCTCCCAGGACTGGCGAAGGGAGTAGGTCTCTACGAAGTGGCGTTCGTCGTGCACATGAAAACCGTGCTCGGTGGCGTGCTCTTTGAGGTCGGTGACGAACCCGGCGATGTCGATGGACATTGACTCCGAGGTTATTGGAGTGGCGGCTCTAATGACAGACCGTCAACGCCGTCGGCGCCACCCGACGAGCAGCCCGGCAAAGAACGCCAGGAACGCCGCCTTGGGGACGCCGTCTCGTGGCTCGGCGACGAGAACCTGAGGATCATCGGAAGTCGATGACCTGACGGGCATGCTCTCCTGGTGAGCCAGCCGATCCGCATAGACCTTGGTGACCTCAGCGCCGAACAGGAACACCGATGAGAGGAAGAAGGCGAGGAAGATCACCAGCACGAATGAGCCGGCAAACCCGATGGCGGTAGGGCCGCTGAAGTTCTCGAAGTAGAGCCCGATCCCATATGACGCAGCGATGAAGACGACAGAGGTGAACAGACCTCCCACCCAAACGGCGCGCCACCGAACCCCGATCGCCGTCATCGTTTGAAAGACCAGCCCGAAGACAAAAGGGAGCAACAACAGCGACACCAACGGCGCGAGATAGGAGAGGCTCTGATGGAGGGTCTCCCACGAGGGAGGGAGGAGGTTCCCCAGGAAGCGCCAGACGGCGTTGAGGAGCCAGAGTGCGATCAGGGTGAAGCCCAGGCCGAACGCCCATAGGAAGGCGATGCCTCGGGATCGGACGGTGGCGGCGACTCCTCGCACCCGCTCGAAAGGCACGTCGAACACATCGTTGAGGTCGTTCTGCAACTCGAGGAACAGGCTCGAGGCGGCCCAGAGCAGCAACAACCCTCCGACGATGGCCGCGGTATCGACGCTGCCCAGGGCGGAGGTGAGGATCGAAGCGACGACCTCGGCCACATCCGCCCCGGCGAAGGACTCAATGGCGTCGAGGATCTCCTGTCGGGCCTCGGCGCGGCTGCCAAGGAACGCACCGAGAACAGCCACGCCGATGATCAAGAGTGGAGCAAGGGCAAATACGGTGCGATAGGCAATCGCAGCCGCCATCCGCCCGGCCCGGTCGGCCCCATACTCGGCAGCTGCGGCCACTCCGATCTCGGCCGGCGTCCTCGCCCAACCCGGAAGTCTCTCGATCAGCCGGTCGATCATGAAGATCAGGGTATCCCCGCATACACTCACCCCGAGTGAGTCACCCCTTCGAGCCACCCATCGAAACGATGGAAGCGAAGACATCCGAGAATTGGCCGAAGGGAGAGTTCCGCTATGAGCCGAAGTGGGACGGCTTTCGCTCGGTGTCGTGGTCCGCTCCCGAGATCAGGATCGACTCTCGTAACCAACGACCGCTGCTTCGTTACTTCCCCGAGCTTGCTCCTGCCGTGGAGCAACTCCCGGAAGGAACGGTGGTGGACGGCGAGATCGTGGTGGTGGTCAACGGGGTCACCGACTTCGACACCCTTCAACAGAGGATCCACCCGGCCGCCTCCAGGATCAAGATGCTCTCCGAGCAGACCCCGGCGGAGATGGTCGCCTTCGACTTGCTCGCCGTTCGCGGAACCGACCTGAGGGACCGCCCATTCACCGAGCGACGGGAGCGCCTGGTGGAGCTGTCCGGGAAGCTGGGAGACCCCTGGCACCTGACCCCACAGACAGACTCCGAAGAGGTGGCGAAACAGTGGTTCGACGATTTCGAGTCGGCCGGCTGCGACGGGATCGTGGCCAAGGTGCCCGATCTCGCCTACCAGCACGGGAAGCGGGCGATGATCAAGATCAAGCATCGACGCACCGTCGATTGCGTGGTCGGAGGTTTCCGGGAGCACAAGGACGGGGGCAAGATCGGCTCGCTGCTCCTCGGGCTCTACGACGAGCGGGGCGAGCTCCACTTCATCGGCCATTGCTCCGGGTTCGGCGACGTCGACCGCGTCGAGATATTCAACAGGTTCAATGAGCTCATCGTCGACGACAGCTTCGGCGTGGAGGCCAGGGCCCCGGGCGCCCAGAGTCGTTGGTCCGCGGGCAAGGACCTGGCCTGGACCCCGGTGCAGGCCGGGGTTGTGGTCGAGGTCAGCTACGACCAGCTCGAAGGTGACCGCTTTCGCCACGCGACGCGGTTTCATCGGTGGCGACCCGACAAAGAGCCTCAGCAATGCACCATGGAACAGCTGGAGCGACCAGAAGGCCCCGGTTTTCGTGAGGTGGTGGGATGAGGGCCCCGATGGGGGCTCTCTCAGGGTGTTCCCCGATTGCCTTCCCCGGTCGGCGCGACTCCAATGACCCCATGCCAGGGCCAATCTCGTCGCATCAAGAAGAGATCCCTCATCGACTCTCCGGGTCGCCGTCCCTTTCGTGGGTGAACCTGTCTTGACGGTTCTTGAAGTCCAGGGTCTGGTCCACGACTACGGCGAAGTGGTCGCCATCGAGGATCTCGACCTCGACGTGCCCCCTGGTGTCACCGGTTTGGTCGGGGCCAACGGGGCCGGCAAGACCACGTTGCTCCGGCTGATGCTGGGCTTGCTCCACCCCACGGCGGGGTCGATGCGGGTGCTGGGCCACGATCCCCAAGAGGAGCCTCTGGTAGTGCGCTCACGCATTGGCTATATGCCGGAAGGGGAGTGCCTGCCAAAGGACCAAACCGCGGCCGACTTCGTGTCCTACGCGGCTCAGCTCGCCGGCCTGCCAGCCAGCGAGGCGAGACGACGGTCCTCCGAGACGCTGTTTCTCGTTGGTCTCGAGGAGGAGCGATTCCGCTATCTCGGTGATTTCTCGACCGGCATGCAGCAACGGGTCAAGTTGGCCCAGGCAATCGTGCACGACCCCGACCTCCTCCTTCTCGATGAGCCGGCGTCGGGTCTCGACCCCGAAGGCCGGGTGCAGATGCTCGCCCTGATCAAGCGTCTTTCCTCCTTCGACATCAACGTGATCGTCTCGTCGCACGTGCTCACCGACATCGAGCAAACCTGTGATTGGGTGGTGATGCTCGACGGCGGCCACTTGTTGCGCTCGGGCCCGCTCCAGGGTTTCGAGAAGCTGAGCACCGTGCTCATCGAGGTCCTCGACCAGGCGGAAGAAGTTGCGGACAGCATCAGAAAGCAGGGCATAGAGGTCAGCGTGGACGGGCTACGCCTGGTTGTCGGTCCCGGTGATGAGAGTATAGAGAAGATCGTGGTCCAGGCCGCCGCCGAGACAGGCTCGGGGCTGGTGAGGATGATTCGCGGCTCTGCCTCGCTCGAAGATCTTTTTCTGGTCAACGAGGTGGCGGAATGACCGACCAGGTCATCTACGACCGCGGCTATCGGACGTACGAAGGGCCACGTCTCGGTCCTCGTGGAGCACGCCGCGCCGTTTACAAAGAGGGGGTGCGCCGGGTGCTGGGATTGGGACGCAAAGCCCGGCAGAAGATCTTCCCCTGGACCCTGATCGCCATCGCGATCATCGGCGCCGCAATCTTCATTGGCATCCACTGGGCGATCGGGAACATCGAGGAGAGCCTCCGAGAGGGGGCGCCGACCTACGGTGGCTTGTTCGACTTCTACTCGGGCATCTCACTCCTCTTCATCGCCCTGGCCGGTCCCCAGCTCCTGATCCCCGACCGGACCAAAGGCGTTCTATCGGTCTATTTCTCCCGGCCACTCACCGTGGATGGTTATCTCTCGTCGAAGGTGGCAGCGTTCGCGACCGTGGTGGGCGCGATATACATCGTCCCCCAGATCGTGCTGCATCTCGGACTGGCCCTGATCGCCACCGAGGGCTTTCTCCCCTATCTGGGCGACCACCTCGACATCTTGTGGCAGGTCCCGGTGACGACCGCGGCGTTCATCACACTCCACGGTGCGTTGGTGTTCTCCCTTTCTGCCATGATCGACCGCACCGGCATCGCCGCCGCGTCGTTCCTCGGCATCCTGTTCGCCGGAGGGGCGATCGCGGGCCGGGTGGCCGAAGCCACCTTTCCCGGTGCAAGGTACGTAGCCTTGCTCGCCCTCGACCACCATCCTCGAGTCATCAGGGACGATCTGTTCGGAGACACCGTCGACTACGCACCCGAGTTGGCAGGCTTCGAGGTGTGGGTGTCGGTGGTGGTCATAGTCGGGCTCGTGGTCGTGGCGACGTGGTTCGTCCGCCAGCGATACCGGAGGCTGGCTTGACCGACACGATCGTGGTCACCGACCTATCCAAATGGTTCGGTCTGAAGGTGGCGGTGAGCGAGGTGACGATCGGGTTCAGACCTGGAGTGACCGGTCTGCTCGGCCCGAACGGAGCCGGCAAGACCACATTGCTCCGAGTCATGGCCGGTCTGCAGCGTCCCTCCCAGGGAATGGTGCGGGTGCTTGGCGCCGACCCCCGTCAGGACACCGAGATCTACCGCAAGATCTCCTTGGTGCCAGAGGACGAGTCGGTCTATGAGCGATTGACTGGTCGGCAGTTCGTCTCGCTGGCGGCACGGCTGGCCAAGATCGACCACCCGACGGAACGAGCCCAGAAGGTGCTGGAGACGGTGGGGCTGGTCGACGCCGCCGACCGGGCGTTGGGTGGGTTCTCCAAGGGAATGCGACAGCGGGCCAAGGTCGCTGCGGCGCTGGTCTCCGATCCCGAGGTATTGCTTCTCGACGAACCGCTGAACGGGGCAGATCCGGTGCAGCGGGCCCAGCTCATAAACCTGTTCAAAGAGCTCGGGACCCGAGGCAAGACAGTGCTCGTCTCCTCACACGTCCTGGCCGAGGTGGAGCGGGTCTCCGACCGCGTGGTGGCCATGGTCGATGGCAGGCTGGCCGCGGTCGGCGACGTGGCGACCATTCGAGCAGCGATGACCGACAAGCCACGTCGGGTGTATGTGGACACGACCGATCCCCGGCGTCTCGCCGCCGCCCTGATCGCCCGTTCCGGTGTGCTCGGGGTTCGAATCAGCGCGGAGACGGTCCACATCGAGACCTCCGACGCTGGAGACCTGGCCCGCCAACTCCCTGCCATTGCAGTGGAGCATTCGATCGGTGTCTCCAAGGTGGAGCCCGTCGACGAGTCGCTCGAATCAGTCTTCAGGTATCTGGTCGAAGGCCAGTGATGGTTCTCACCACACATCTCTACCGGCGAATCATGCGACGGGGCCGAGTGCTGGGGCTCCTCGCCTTGTCTTCAGTCCCCGGGCTGGTGTTTTGGCTTGCCGGATTCGACACGGGCGAACGGGAAACGTCGCAGCTCTACGGCGAGATCATTTCCTCTGTTGGTTACAGCTTTGCCATCGCCGCGCTCATCCTGACCGTGGCCACTTTGAGAGACGAGAGAGATAGCGGCACCTTGCCCTACATCTACATGAGGCCGATCTCCAGACTCACCATGGCGGCCCAATCGATAGTGGCCGGGGTGGGCGCAGCCCTGGTCATCGGAGTCGGCGGATGGCTGGTGGCCGTCGTCGCCTCGCTGGCGGTGGGGACCGGGGCCTCTCTCCCTCTCCCATCGCTGGCGCTCTTCGCCGGGGCAGCCGTGGGCTATGGCGCCATCTTCGTCCCGCTGGGTTACCTGGTGCCCCGGTCGCTGCTGGTCGGTTTGGGCTACATCCTGGTGGTGGAGACCATCCTGGCCAACGTGGTCACCGGGTTGGCCCAGTTCTCGGTCTGGCGAATTGCCCTGTCGATCTATGCCGGATTGGACAACGATCTGGGGGAAGTCGCTTCGGAGACCCTGGGACCGGTCACACCCGGAGTCGGCGGTGGCGTGGCCAAGCTGGCTGTTGTGGTGGTTGTCGGGCTCGCGGTCCTGACCTGGGCGTTGAAGAAGAGGGACGCGCTTTAGGGTTGGACGTGGCGCTCTCACCGGGCTCACCCGACGATCAGCCGCCCCCGATCGCCTCCAATTCCAGCCAGGCCACCCAGGACGGGCTTTCGACCGTGGTGACCCGCAAGTAGCGGACCGTCCACGATCCGGTCAGCTCGAGCCATTCCCCATATGAAGTCACCGAGTCGATCACACCCAGCTCCATGCCAGGGTCGGAGTGGGCGCCGCCGTTGATCCGATGCACGGTCCGACCGTCCGGGGACTGATCCACCAGCAGCCGGATGCAGGTCAGATCGCGCGGCTCACCGAGATCGACCTCGATCCACTGCTCGGCGTCTGCTCCGGCTCCCCACCCGGTGTCCGCGTCGCCGTCTACCGCCAGCTCGGCCGGACGGTCGGCCAGAGAGCTCGATGCCGTCGCCGGTGCCCCGATTGCGAGGTTCGAGCCCTGCCCGGTGCAGCTGGCGGCCTCGGGTGGTGGCTCGTCGGAGATTTCCCCGACCGGGCAAGTGTGCTCGAATCCTTCGCGACAGAATTCGACCTTGCCGCCGACCATCGTCATCACCGCCTCGGTTGCCTCGAGTTGCAGTGGATCGACGGCAGTCGGGTCCTGATTGAGGACGACTAGATCGGCGTACTTGCCCGTCTCCAGCGATCCCACTTCCCGGTCACGGTCGAGGGCGTAAGCAGAGCCCATCGTCATCAAGTGCAGGGCCTCGTCGACGGTGATCGTGCCCGCCGCCATCTCCGGGGTGGGCTGACAGTCGCCCTCCACTCGCGTCACGAACCCGGCGAGGTTGGCCCCCAGCGACGCCGGCAATGCCGCATAGTCCGCATGCCAGGCGAACACGGTCTCCGGGTTGGAGTCGAGGAGCTGGCGCCACGGCCACTCCCACGATACGAACTCGTCCGGTGTCCGATATAGGTAATCGTTGTTGGCGTCGGTGAGCGCGCAGGTGCGGAAGGCCCCAAAGAGGATTGCCACCGCACCCGACTCCTGGTGACGGCCATACATGTCGGGGCTGACCACCGCGTTGTGATCGATTCGGTGCCGAGAGGGGTTGCCGCTGTCGCCGATGACCCTGCCCATGGCTTCGAGGACCGTTGCCACTGCACGGTCACCGAGCGCATGCACCGCAACCTGATAACCCGCTTCCTCGACCTCGGAGATGATCGACACCATCGCGTCGACGTCGAAGTAGAGATCTCCCGTGCTCCCATCCTCGTAGGTGTAGGAAACGGCGGGGACATTGCACCCTCCACCGTCGGCAAAGACCTTGATCCCCCCGATCCGGAGCATCTCTCCCGGTTCACGGGTTGCCGGGTGTTCCCGCCACCAGTCGTCCTGGACGTTTCCACAGCTGTCGGTGTAGATCAGGTACAGGCTGGTCCTCACCCTCAGCTCTCCCGTTTGCTCGTATCCCTGCACCGCTTCCAGGATCTCCGGGGTGGTGTGGAACTCGGCTGTGGTGGTGATCCCGTTGTTGAGGATCTCGGCGTCTTGGATGGCGGCGCCGATCCCCTGCGTGATCCCCTCCCCGAAGAAATGACTGTGGGCATCGACCAGACCGGGGATGACGGTGGCGCCGCCGAGGTCGATCACCTGTGTTTCATCGCCAACGAGCGCCTCGACGGTTGCCCGGTCGCCAACGGCAGAGATCACATCACCGGCGATGGCCACGGCTTCGGCTCGAGGGGTGGCGTCGCTCATGGTGATGACATTGGCGTTGGTGAACACCAGGTCGGCGGTCCCCTGCGGGGCTTCCGTCGAGGTCGTGGTGGCTTCGGCGCCGGTGGTGGAGGTGCCGGGCGGGGGCGGTGTCGTCGTCGATGTCGTCGTCCCCTCTCCCACAGAACCCGAGGTACAGGATGCCGTCACCAGCACCAGAGTGGCGGCGACCAGAACTATGGGCTTTCTTGGCATCGCCTCCCTCTCAATACTCGTCATCCGGGCGTCGCTGCTTGGATGGCTGGACTCGCGGCGGCTCGTCGGGCATCTTCGGGTAGTGGGGCGGCCACGGAGCGTCGCCGAGCCCGTCTTCCTGGTCGCGGGCCACCCACTCCATCAAGGTGTCGATCCGCCCGGCAGACTCATCGATCCCTTCGGTGAGGTCGCCAACGGCCGAGTAGCGCTCTGCGAATGTGCCCAGCGGGAAGTCCTCGATGGTGACATCGGCCAATTCGTCCCACGTGATGGGGGCAGAGACATACCCGGTCGGTCTGACCCCGTAGGCCGAGGAGACGGTCTTGTCCCTGGCGTTCTGGTTGTAGTCCACGAAGACCCCGGTGCGCTCCTCCTTCCACCACTTGGTGGTTACCAAGCCGTCCATCCGTCGTTCCAGCTCCCGGGCAAAGGCGAGTACGGCGCGTCTGGTCTGAAAGAAGTCCCACAGTGGCTCGATCCGGACATAGACATGGATTCCCCGGCTCCCCGAGGTCTTGGGCCAGCCCATCAGACCCACTTCGTCGAGTAGGGCGGCGGCTCCTGCCGCGGCCACTCGCACCTTGTCGAACCCGAAACCAGGGGTGGGGTCGAAGTCGAGGCGAAGCTCGTCGGGATGATCGATGTCCTCGGCCCGCACCGGCCACGGGTGAAGGTCGAGACATCCGAGTTGAACCAGGCGGACGACGTCGCCCTCGGTCCGGGGGACGTTCATCGACCCCGGTCGTTGTGAGGGGAACCTGATCTGAACGGTCTCGAAAGGCGTGTTCTTCGCTGCCCGCTTGTGATAGATCGGATCGTCCTCGACGGTTCCCATGTACCGCTTGAGCATGGTTGGACGACCAAACACCCCTCGCAACGCACCTGACGAGACGGTGACGAAGTGAGTGGCCACATCGAGTTTGGTCCAGCGCTGTTTCGGGAAGATCACCCGACCCGGGCTGGAGATCCGAACCTCTTCGGTGCCTACGCTGACGGTCGTCTCATCACTCAATTGATTCCTAAGGTTGTGCAGCTCATGTGCGGCCGACAAGACACTAGGTAACAGGAATGAAGCCACATCCGGCCGACATGGTCGAAGCAGTCAGACAATCGGTGATCGGGAGTGACACCGCGGTGGAGACTCCCTTCGGCCTGCGCCGGGTCAGCTACGCCGACTACACCGCTTCGGGTCGCTCATTGGCGATGATCGAGGACTTCATCAGGGACCAGGTCCTTCCCCTATACGCCAACACCCACACCGAAACCTCCGGCACCGGCCTCCAGACCACCCGGTTCCGGGAAGAGGCACGCGAGATAATCCGCGGCGCCGTCGGCGGGAGCCGGGAAGAGCACGCGGTGATCTTCGCGGGGAGCGGTTCGACCGGCGCGGTCGACCGACTGGTCGGACTTCTCGGCATCCGGATTCCGCGCGGGCTGAGCACCACCTATGGGCTGGAGGAACAGATCCCCCTGAGCGAACGGCCGGTGGTATTCGTTGGCCCCTACGAGCACCACTCCAACGAGCTGCCATGGCGGGAGTCGATTGCCGACGTGATCGAGATCAAGGAAGACGCCGACGGTCACATCGATCTGGTCGAGCTGGAGTCAAAGCTGATCGAATATGCCGATCGCGCGCTTCTGATCGGTTCGTTCTCGGCGGCATCCAACGTGACCGGGATCATCTCCGACACCGCGGCGATTTCCCGTCTCCTCCATGCCCACCGCGCCCTCTCCTTCTGGGACTTCGCTGCCTCCGCCCCATATCTGGCCATCGACATGGGCTCGGTGAAAGACGGCGACGGGGACTACAAGGACGCCATCTTCATCTCGCCACACAAGCTGATCGGGGGGCCGGGGACGCCGGGAGTGCTGGTGGTCCGTCGGGACCTGCTTCACAACGAGGTCCCGGTGGTCCCGGGCGGGGGCACGGTTCGCTACGTCACCACCGACCATCACACCTACATCGGCGATCCGGAGCATCGGGAGGAAGGGGGCACGCCGGCGATCATAGAGTCGATCCGCGCCGGGCTCGCCTTCGCTCTCAAGGAGTCGGTCGGTGTAGAGCGAATCCGCGAGCTGGAGCATCTCTTCATCCGCCGGGCAATCGATTCCTGGTCCGGAAACCCGAATATCGAGATCCTTGGCAACCCGAACGCCGATCGTCTCTCGATCGTGAGCTTCGTGATCCGCCATCGCGCTCGGACCCTGCACCACAACTTCGTGGTCGCCCTGCTCAACGACCTGTTCGGCATCCAGGCCCGGGGTGGCTGCTCATGCGCCGGCCCTTACGGGCACCGGCTGCTCGGAATCGACCTGGCGACCAGCAATCGATTCGAGGAGATGGTCGCCGGGGGTTGTGAGGTGATAAAGCCGGGCTGGGTGCGGGTCAATTTCAACTACTTCATCCCCGAAGAGGAGTTCGCCTACATCCTCGAGGCTGTCCACATGGTCGCCAACCAGGGTTGGCGTCTGCTTCCGCAATACGAGTACGAGCCCGCGACTGCGATCTGGCGGCACCGGGACGGGCTGCCCAAGCCACCGACCTCGCTACACGATGCTGCCTTTGTGACCGGCGAGATTCAGCCTTTGCCCCGAACCGCCCCCATCGAGGAGCTGGCCGCCTACCTCACCGATGCCCGCCAGGTTCTCTCCCGGGAACCCGCGTCGGCCGGAGACTCGCCCGACCTCGGGCCTGAGGTCGAACGTCTCAGGTGGTTCCCGAACCCCGAGGAGATCGAGCCATGACCGAACCGGTGGAGAATCCCACTCCAGATCAGCTGGAGACCTGGCATCGGACCTTTGCCCCCAAGGCGTTCAATCACACGTGGAGCCTGCTCGAGACGGAAGAGCCGACGCGTGAGGACGAAGAAGCGATGCTGGCCTCCACTTTCGCACAGCGCTATCACTGGTACCAGGTCGGCACCCCACGCCAGCGGGCGATCGCCGATTGGCAGGTGTCCCGGGTGGCGGCCGTCCTCGGATACGCCGAACTGTCGCGACGGTTTGGGGAGCGGTCCTTGGCGACTTGCCTCGACAACGATCTCGACCCCTTCGTCACCGGGTTCGCCCACGAGGCAATCGCCCGAGCCGCGGCTCAAGTCGACGACATCGACACCTACACCGAGCATCTCGAGACGGCCAAGGAGAAGTTGGTCGAGGTCGAGGATCCCGAGGAACGTGACATCCTCGAGGCTGACCTCACCGAGATGTCGGAACGGTGATCAGCGATAGAAGGGGAGCCTTCGGAACACCCTGGTGAGGAACTGGATCAGGCGCGTGAAGCGCTCGGCGCTGATGCCGGCAAAGGGTGAATAGGCAGGGATCAACCGCTGCACGGCGACGGTCTGCGGTTCGGTGAACTTGAGAATGCCCTCCAAGCCGTGTCTCCGACCGAGACCGGAGTCCTTGACACCGCCCATCGGCGCCTCGTGTGATCCCCAACTCGCCACCAGACCGTCGTTGATGGTGACCGATCCTGCCTCGAGACGTCTGGCGATGTCGAGGGCGCGGGTCGTGTCACGGGTCCACAGACTGAAGTGGAGCCCGAGCTCGGAGTCATTTGCTGCCGTGATCGCCTGGGCGACGTCTTCGTAGCCGTAGATCACCGTCACTGGGCCGAAGGTCTCTTGCCGACACACTTTCATGTCCTCGGTCACGTCGGTGAGAACGGTCGCCGCATAGAACAACGGGCCGACATCGGGCCGGGGCTTGCCACCGGTCAGCAATGTGGCTCCATTGGCCACCGCATCCTCCACGTGGGCGTGAACCCGGTCGAGCTGGGACTGATCGATGAGGGAGCTGAGCTCGCCGGAGAAGTCGAAGGAAGCGGTCATCGGCATGGCGGCGGCGTACTCCACGAACCGGGTCGTGAACTCCTGGCGGATCGACTCATGGACGTACACCCGTTCCATGGCGACACATGTTTGCCCTGCGTTGGCATGGCTCCCCGCGGCCAGCTCCCTGACCGTCCTCTCCAAGTCGGCGTCGGGAAGGACGATCGCCGCATTCTTCCCGCCCAACTCCATAGAGCACCCGATCAGTCTTCGCCCCGCCCGTTCGGCGATTGTCCGGCCCACCGCGGTCGACCCGGTGAACATGATGAAGTCGACCTCGTCGATGATGGTGGCCCCGATCGAGGCGCCGGAACCGGTCACAACCTGGATGACATCGCGAGGCACTCCCGCCATCTCGAGAAGACGAGCCGCGTAGATCGCCGAATATGGGGTCTTCTCGTCGGGTTTGACCAAGACCGCATTGCCGGTGGCGAGGGCGCCGATGGCATCGGAGATGCTCAGGTTGAACGGGTAGTTCCAAGGGCTGATGAAACCGACCAGACCCTTTGGATGTCGGTACTCGTAGGTCTTGGTGAAGAGGGGCATAGCCCCTTGGTGACGTTTCCGCTTCGTCACCTTCGGTGTCACGTTGGCGAAGTAACGAGTGACGCCCACCGTGTCGACCACCTCCTTCCAGGCGTCGAGACGGGCCTTGCCTGCCTCGAGCTGGATCAGATCGGTCAGCTCGTCCACGTTTTTCAGCAAGAGGTCGTGAAAGCGCAGCAAAACGCGGGCTCGCTTCCTGGCACCGAGCGCCTCCCAGGCCGGCTGGGCGGTGCGGGCACGTTTCGCGGCCAGGTGCACATCGTCGTCGGTCGCCTGACTGACGGTTCCGATCACGTCGAGGTTGAAGGGAGCCACCACATCGATGCGGTCACGACCGCCGACCGCGACATCGGCCCTGGCTTCGAGCTCTCGTAGCAGGTCGGCGGAAACATGGGGAGTGAGCCAACCCGACTCGATAGCCGTCATCGACACGACGCTACCCGAGCGATTCGTCGCGTCGGGCCTCTACCCTGGCCGGACCGTGAGCACTCCTCTCTACTGCTCCGCGGCGACAGCCGGCGGCGCCTTGGCCGCGGATCATGTGTGATGACCCGCCGCAACCGGATCGACCCCTGGGGTGACCTCCATGCCGTGAGCGAACGGGGCATGTTCACCGGGAATCGAGGTTGTCTGGTAGACGATCAAGGTGAGGTGGTGCGTCACCATCGCGGCCGGCTCTGGATCGCGTGCCAAACCGAGTACCGGGACTGGCGGGTCCCACTAGCCCGACCCGGTCGATGGACACCGATCTTCTTTCTCGACGACGCGGTGGCTCTCGCTGCCGGGCACCGACCTTGTGGCCTGTGCCGCCGTGATGCGTATCAGAGCTATCGGGAGGCGGTCAGCAGAGCCGTGAGCTCCGGTCGGCCCCTTGGGGCCGAGGACCTGAATCGAAGTCTCGCCTCCGAGCGGCTGCGTCCGGGGCGAGGGCTCGAGCGCGCCGCGGACCGCATCTTGTGGACGAGCACCATCGCAGCGCTGCCGGTGGGCACCGTGATCGTCCACAGGAGTCTTGGACCGCAACTGCTCCTCGAGGATCGACTCCTCTCCTTCACCTTCGCCGGTTGGGAGCAATCCCGGCCGCGCCCAACCTCGGGCGAGGTCCCCGTGCTCACGCCGCCGACCTCCGTCGCGGCTTTGCGTCACGGCTTCGAACCTGTCCTGCACCCTTCGGCTTGGGGATTTGAGACGGCCGGACCCTGACCTGAGCTTGGGCCGTCCCAGGTCTGTGAAGCGGGCGCCGCGAATGAGCCGTACGCGCTATGCGTGGTATCTGGACACGGAGTGTGCTCAATGTAGATTGAGCAGCACAACAACGTCGAGGAGCCCATGCGGAGCAAACTGATCACACTTGTCACCACGGTCTCGTTGCTGACATTGAGCGTCATGGGCCCGGCGCTGGCCACCCAGCCGGGATCGAGCCCCGATCTCGAGGATGGGCACAAGATCACGATCTGTCACGCCACCAACTCGGAGACCAATCCGTACGTGGTGATCACCATCGATATCGCGGCATGGAACGATGAGGGCGGCCACGGGCACAGCCCGGAGCATCACGTCAACCGGACGACTGGAGACCACGACGTGGTCTGGGACGCGACCAACGGCTGCGACGACAACGGCGGAGGGACGGATACCTAGAGCCGAGTTCGACTTTCGATGAGTGAGGGTCGGCCCTATGGCCGGCCCTCGCTTCGTTTTGTCTCCCTGACGGGCTCTTCGGCGTCTAAATCGGTGGGGTTGACGGAGAAGCCCCGATACCGTCAGTCGCCCGCCCATGACTGCACCTTCGTACCGCGCCACGCTCTCCACCTATCTCCGACCCCACCGGGGCCGGGTAGTGGTGTTGGCCCTGTTGCTGTTGGGATCGATCGGTCTTCAACTGACCATCCCTCTCATCCTCCGCACCTTCATAGATGCTGCGGTGGCAAGGTCGGCGGTGTCAGGGATGATCACGGCAGGCGTTGCCTACTTGATCGCCGGGATCCTCAATCAGTTACTCGACGCCGGGGCCACCTATCTAGGGACTGACATCGGGTGGAGCGCCACCAACCGGCTTCGCGAAGAGCTCAGCTCGCATCTGTTCGGGCTCGACATGGACTTCCACAACAACACCACGCCGGGCGAGATGATCGAGCGAGTCGACGGCGATGTGACGGCCCTCTCGGAGTTCATCTCCCGATTCGTGGTGCGGCTGATCGCAGCCGGCGTTCTCCTGGCGGGTGTCATCGTGGTGTCCTGGGTCGAATCGCCGGTAATGGGATCGACCATCACTATCTATGTGATCCTGGTGATTGCCCTGTTGGCTCGACTACGGAACATCGCCGTGGCCGCCGCCGAGGAAGAGCGGGAGACCTCGGCCCGTCTCTATGGATTCATCGAGGAGCGCTTGGCCGGGATCGACGATATTCGCGCTCTTGGGGCGGGACGGTTCACCATGACCCGTTTCGTGCCGGTAATGCGTGACTTCTACACCCGGACCTCGACCGCTTGGCGCAAGAGGCTGGTGGTGTGGGTCACCGCCAACACCGCCTTCTGGGCAGGGGACGGTCTCGCTCTTCTCACCGGGGTGTGGCTAACGGTCCGGGGCTCGATAACCGTGGGTACCGCTTTCCTGATACTCCAATACGTCCAACTGGTGAGGAGCCCGATCGAGCAGATGACCCAGGAGCTTCAGGAACTGCAGAAGGCAGCCGGAGGAATCGTCCGCATCGACAATCTGCGACGGCTCGAGTCCTCGATCGCCAGCGGCAATGTCGATCTCGGTCCCGGGCCGCTTGCCGTCGAGTTCGATCACGTCTCCTTTGCCTACGAGGACAGGGGGGTTCTCGATGACGTGAGCTTCATGCTGTCTCCAGGGAGGTCGCTTGGCCTGCTGGGCCGAACCGGGGGCGGCAAGACCACCATCACCCGCCTCATCTCCCGGCTCTACGACCCCGATCGGGGAACGGTCAGCTTGGGAGGCGTGAACCTTCGTCAGATCCGAACCGAGTCTCTACGCAAGTCGGTCGGCGTGGTCACCCAGGACGTGCAGCTTTTCCGAGCGACGGTGAAGGACAACCTGACCTTCTTTGACGACCGGCCCGACGACGAGGTGGTCGCCGCCTTAGAGGCAGTCGGTCTGGGGGCATGGATCAGGGACCTCGGGCTCGATACCCAGCTCGGCGCCGGTGGCCAGGGGCTGTCGGCGGGTGAGCAACAGCTCCTCGCCTTCGCCCGTGTGTTCCTCCAGGACCCGGGGATCGTGATCCTCGACGAGCCTTCGTCGCGTCTCGACCCGGCGACCGAACTGCTGCTGGCCACGGCCACGGAGCGACTCTTCGCCGGGCGCACGGTGTTGATCATCGCCCACCGCCTGGAGACGGTGCGCACCGCCGACGAGATCATGGTGGTTGACGCCGGCAGGATCGTCGAGCACGGTCGTCGCCAAGACCTGGCCGCCGACCCCGAGAGCAGGTACGCCTCATTGCTCGCCACGGGCAGGGGCGGGTTGTTGGGGGACACCCGACCGTGAGCACCCTTCGCTTGGTCTGGGAGTTGATCCGTTACCGCCCCGGTCGGTTCTCTTTCTGCCTGCTCATGTGGACACTGGTTCATGGCTCTCCCCTGCTCTTCGGCATCCTCATCGGGATGGTCTTCGGCCGGTTGTCCCAGGGCAACCCCGTCGCCGGCACCGCCTGGGGCCCGGCGATCCTGTTTGCCGTGTTGGCGATCGGCCGCAACGCCATCATCTGGCTGGGAGAGCGGATCTGGATCAAGCATTGGCTGGAGCAGGCGGTGCAGCTCCGCCGCAACCTGCTTCGCTGGCTCCTCGAGGCGCCGGGATCGAGAGTTGTCCCATTGGCACCGGGGGAGGCGGTGAGCACGTTCCGCGATGACGTCGACGACCTGCTCGAGTACATGGAGAACTGGGTCGACATGGGCGGCCTTGTCCTGTTCGGTGTCGGCGCGGTACTGGTGATGGCCGGCATCGATGCTCAACTCACCGGTCTTCTCCTGATCCCGTTGCTCCTGACCAGCATCATCACCCAATCGCTCAGCCCGCAGATCCGTCGGCGTCGCAGAGCGATGCGGTCGGCCACCGACGCGGTGACCGGTTTCATCGGCGAGACGTTTTCCGGAGTGCAGGCGATCAAGCTCGCCGCGGCCGAGGGACCGATGCTGGCGCGTCTGCATCACCTCAATCAGGCGCGGCACAAGGCCGCGCTTTCCGACACCTTCCTCACTGAGTTGCTCCGAAGCATCAATCGCAACATGTCCACCATTGCGATCGCGCTGGTCCTCTTGGTGGCGGCTAGCTCGATCAACCGCGGAGAGTTCACGGTGGGGAACCTGGCGGTGTTTCTCGTCTACCTTCCCCGTCTCACCGACTACATGGCATTCGTGGGCGACATCATCGCCCAGCACCGTCGGGCAGGAGTTGCCTACGAACGGGTGCGGGGGCTGGCCGTCGATGCCCCCGACCTCGAGTTGCTCGACAGGACCAGGGTCCCTCTGGAGGGTGAGATCCCCGAGGTGGTGCTCCCTGACATCGGCATCGAACCCCTCCGGAGACTCGAGGTGAGAGGTTTGAGTCATTGGTTTCCCGACGGTGGGGAGGGTCTCGAGGGTGTCGACCTGGTCGTGGAGCGGGGATCGTTCACGGTGGTGACCGGCAAGATCGGATCGGGAAAGAGCACCCTGGTTCGCGCTCTGCTCGGTCTGGTCCCGGCCGACGGGCAGGTTCTCTGGAACGGGACACCGGTCGACGATCCAGCCTCGTTCTTCGTCCCGCCACGGTCCGCCTACACAGCTCAGGTGCCGAGACTCTTCTCCGAGTCCTTGGCGGACAACATCGCACTCGGTCAACGGGCAGCCAGGGAACGTCTCCGTGAAGCAGTACAGCTCGCGGTGCTCGATCCTGACCTGGAGCGTCTCGAGTTGGGCATGCACACCATGATCGGAGCTCGGGGAGTCAAGTTGTCAGGGGGTCAGGTACAACGCTCGGCCGCAGCCCGGATGCTGGCCACCGAAGCCGAGCTGTTGGTATTCGACGACCTCTCATCAGCTCTCGATCTCCATACCGAGACCGAGCTCTGGCGACGGCTGCTCTCGCAGCGCGAGGTGACGTGCATCGTTGTCTCCCACCGACGGGCGGCGCTGCAGCGGGCGGACCAAGTCCTCCTCCTGGATCGAGGGAGAGTGGTGGACCGGGGCCGCCTGGGCGACCTGCTCGAGCGTTCGGAACTGATGCGCTCGCTGTGGGCGGAGGCCGGAGAGGACAGCTGAGCCTCAGCGTTCCACTAGAGCCGAGAGTCGAGGAACTGAAGTGTCTTCGCCCAAGCCTCATCGAAGGCACCGGGGTCGAAGGTGTCGCCATCCGGCTCGGCAAAACCGTGGCGTGTTCCGGAGCGGCGAGACACGTCGACATCGAGATTCTCGAGACGCATCGTTGCCTCCATGAACGCTGCCTCGTCGTCGGAGACGTACTCGTCCTCTTCGGCCAGGTGTACGAGATAGGCGGCTTTGGCCCCGGCGAAGTCGATCTGTTGGCTGCCGTAGAATGACACAGCAGCTCCCACCAGATCGGCCAGACGCACCGACGCCCACAACGCCAGCGAGCCTCCCATGCCGAAGCCCACCATCCCGATCGGGCCGTCGGTCGATTTCTCATGGAGGAGCTTGGCCGACGAGAGGACGAGCGAAGCGAGACGATTGGGGTCGGCTCTGCCCAGGTGATCCAATGCCTCTTGTTCGGACGCGGGAAGCTCTCCGAAGTTGATATCGGGAGCCAGAACCGTGTAGCCGTGATCGGCCAGGTCGTCGCATAGACCCTTCATCGATGCGGTGAGACCCCAGAACGAGTGAAGCATGAGCACTCCGGGACCCGGGCCTTGGTCTCTCGAGATGAAGTAGGCGAGGTCGCGAACCACGTCATGAAGGTACCGGGCCTACGCTGGTAGCGATGACCTCGGCGGTCGCCCCACTTCGATATGGCTCCTTCCGCACGCTCTGGGTCGCATCGGTTCTCTCCGCGGTGGGGACTTTCATCCAGGGCCTCGCCTCGGCCCAGCTGATGTTCGACCTGACCGGATCGAACACCTGGGTGGGGATGATGGTGGCGTCGACCTCGTTGCCCCTGCTGTTCCTCGCCCTGGCGGCAGGGGCCCTCGCCGACATGTTCGATCGAACCAAGTTGATGCTCCTGTCCCAGGTGATCATGGGCGGTTCGGCCCTCGCCATGGCCATCTTCACCGCCCGTGGGATGATCACACCCGGTCTGCTCCTCGGTCTCGGTCTAGTGCTAGGCGTCGGCGTTGCCCTCAACCTCCCCACCTGGCAGGCCCTCCTGCCCGAGATGGTCCCCAGAGGGATGATCGCGTCAGCGGTTGCCCTCCAATCGGCGGCATTCAACGTCGCCCGGGCGATCGGGCCCGCACTGGGAGGGTTCGTATACGTCGCCTTCGGGGCGGCGGTCGGATTTGGGATCAACGCGCTGACCTACGGGTTCGTGATCGTCGGGGTCCTGATGGTGAGGGACACGTTCGAGAAACGAGCCCGGGAGATCACCTCTCTGGGCACGGCGATCGCCTTGGGTCTGCGCTACGCCAGGTTCACTCCGCTTTTCCGGAGACTCTTGTTCCTGGTCTCCCTGTTCGCGATCACATCCGCCGTCGTCCAATCGGTCCTGCCCGGCCACAACGTGGCGATCGGCGGCGACGCCACCACACTTGGTTTCCTGCTCGGGGCGATGGGCGCCGGGGCGTTGGTTGGCGCCGTGGTCCGGCAGCGATTCATCGATCGGTTTGGCACCCGGGCTCCGATGCTGACGATCAGCCTGTTCGGGCTGGTGGGGATCGGAATCGGGCTCTCCCCCAATCCGGCGGTGGCCTTTGTGTTCATGTTCGTCTCCGGCGCGTTCTGGGTGCTCACCCTGACCAACCTCAACGCCACTGCCCAGCTCATGGCGCCGGAGTGGATACGGGGACGGGCCATGTCGCTGTACAGCTTCTCCTTTCTCGGCATACTCCCGATCGGGGCAATCATCTCCGGGATCCTCGCCGACGCGGTGGGGACCGGTGCCGCCATCGTCATCCTCTGCTCTTCCTCGGTGCTGCTCGGGTTGCTGGTGCCGTTGTTTGGCATCCCCAGCCTCGACCAGATCGAGTCACCCGAATACAGCGAGGAGAGAGTTGCGCCACCCCATGAGGAGGCGGTCGAGGGAGGCCCGGTCTTGGTGCTCAACACGTGGAAGATCGACGAGACGGACTTCGCAGAGTTCACCTCGGTGATGAACATGGTCCGGTTGGTGCGTCTGCGTACCGGCGCCTATCGCTGGCGTCTGCTCCGCAACGTGAGCGATCCGACACTTCTCACTGAGTTGTTCGCGCTCGGCTCATGGGATGAGCATCTTGCCCAGCACCGCCGGATCGACGATGCCTCCGCTGCAGTGATAGCCCGGGCCAGGTCATTCGACCGGGCGCAGGGCCCGGTGACCCGGCACCTGGTCTCGGTCGACGTGGAGGATCCACCCGATTTCAACCAGCTGTTGGTGACCCACGAGTTGATGCATCAAACGGACGGCTCTATCCCGATCGTGGCCGATCAGGAGCTGGACTGAGCGAAGCCCATCTCGCGCCGGAACTTCTTCCAGTCAGAGGCCTTGGTGGACCAGATGACATCGGTGAGCACCTGACCGATCCCGACAACGATCAGAACCACGACCGTCCAGGTCGGGACCTCGGCGGCGAACGCCGCACCGAGCAAGGCGAAAGGGACGATCTTGGTGACGAGGGCGCCGGAGGCGTGCATCCACGCCCTACTGGCCGGAGGTGCCCGCAGATAGCTGGCATAGTCCACCTTGACCCCGGGTTGTGGTCGGCTCATGGACCCGATGAACCAGTGGGTGAATCTGATCCCCATCAAGGTCCCGGCAACCAAGTGGCCCAAGCTGTGGGTCGTTACCAGGACCACCCCGAACCCGAGCATGAAGACGACACCTGCAGAATTGCCTTCTAGCGAATAGGCCCAGGCCACCAGTACCAGACCGACCAGAGTGCCTCCGATCATGAGCATGTTCCCCAGCCACAGTGGGACGGTGACCACCGCCCACCCCTTGAGAGCGGCCCGGTCGATGCGAGCGATCCGGTCTGCGTACCGTTCGACGAGGCCCGGATCCCCCTTGACCGCGCCGACCATCTTCCAAAAGCCCGCCTGCCCAACCGGCGTTCCGGTAGCCACTGCTCGCTCGGCGGCATCAAGAGTCGCCTCGATCTGGGTCTCGTCCATGTCGTGTATCTAAGTACGGTGCCGTTTCTGCAACCCGATCATGCCAGGTGGTGTTCTACTCGGGATGGATGAAATGACCAGGTCTCTGGCCGCGGACCTCGACGGCGCCTTCCCGGCCCTGGTTCAGAATGTCGGGCCCCGGTTGTATTGGGGTCTGCGTCGCATGTGCGGCGACCACCAGGAAGCGGAAGATCTCACCCAAGAGACATTCATACGCGCCTACCGGGCGCTGGGCGAGTTCGACCGGGCGAGATTCGATGAATTGAGGCTCCTCCCCTGGTTGTGGACCATCGCCCTGAACCTGGGCAGGAACCATCTTCGCAACCGGTCACGAAGACCGACCTTCGTCGAGATGGCGGATCAGGGCGTCGAGGACGAGGAGACACCCGACTTGAAAGCGTGGGATGCGAGATTCACCGCCTTGTCCGCAAACCAGCGGACTGCGGTCATCTTGCGACACGTGGTTGGGATGGGAATCAACGAGATCTCAGAGACTACGGGGCGTCCCGAGGGAACGGTCAAGGCCGATATCCATCGCGGACTGAGCCGGCTGAAGCTAGTGATGGAGCGAGAACAATGAATATCGAAAGCCAACTGTCACAACTGATCGCGGGGTTGCCCGATGGAATAGCGGAAGGGGTTGCCCTCGGAACCGGCCTGGTCGACGGGTACGATCTCTACCTCTCTCCTGTGGGTCAGGTAGTGGTCACCTTCAACCTCGATGGTGTCTCATCGGTCGACCTGGCCACCGATGGATACGAGCAGAGGTTTGCCGAACGTCATGGGAAGACCCTGCTCAGGGCGGAGCCACCCTCGCTGTGGGGCAGTCACATTCCCGATGCGATCGAAGCGGGAACCCCCGGCAAGCTGCCGATCGACTTGAGCTCGAGAACGCCATTTCAGGGGCAGATCCTGCGGATCGCGGCGTCGATTCCTCGTGGAGAGGTGCGCCCATACAGCTGGCTGGCCCGCGAGGCTAGTCGTCCCGGTGCCGCCCGCGCGGTTGGGTCGACCATGGCCCGGAACCCGGTGCCATTGATCATCCCCTGTCACCGCGTGGTCCGCTCGGACGGGTCCATCGGCGAGTACTCGCTGGGAGGGGTCCACAACAAATGGGATTTGCTGACTTACGAAGGCGTGCAGCCCGCTCGTCTGGTGGAGCTCGCCGGGCAGCACGTCAGGGTTCAGGGCGACGAATCGACCCGCATCTACTGTCACCCCACCTGTCATGAGATAAGACGCTCCAAGCCGGAGCACGTCGTGGACTTCACTTCCACCGCCCGAGCTCGCTCAGCCGGCTTTCGCCCTTGCGAGCACTGCCGTCCGGGGGATTGACCACGACGGGAGCCGGGTACCCTCGGGCTCAATGGAGAAAAGCGAAACAGAACAGCTAGCAGTAAACACCATCAAAGCCCTCGCCATGGACGCAGTCCAGAAGGCGAACAGCGGTCACCCCGGAATGCCGATGGGCATGGCCGACATCGCGGTGACTCTGTGGAGTCGGTTCCTCAAGGTAGACCCATCCGCACCCGAGTGGCCGGATCGGGATCGATTCGTCCTTTCCAATGGCCATGGGTCGATGCTGCTCTACTCGTTGCTCCACCTGAGCGGGTTCCCGCTCAGTCTCGATGACCTCCGCTCCTTCAGACAATGGAGGAGTCACACAGCCGGGCATCCCGAGATCGACCACGGGCTGGGCATCGAGATGACCACCGGGCCCCTCGGTCAGGGTTTCGCCACCGGGGTCGGCATGGCTATCGCCGAGATGCATCTACGAGCACGACTCGGTGAGGACCTGGTCGACCACAGGACGTTCGGCTTTGTCTCCGACGGCGACCTCATGGAGGGGGTCAGCTCCGAAGCCGGCTCTCTCGCCGGCCACTTCGGCCTGGGCCGGCTCAACTATCTCTACGACGACAACGACATCTCCATCGACGGCTCAACCGACATCACGTTCACCGAGGACGTGAAGAAGCGATTCGACGCCTTCGGCTGGCACACCCAGGAGATCGACGGTCACGACCGGGAGGCGATAGCCGGTGCCCTGCAGGCCGCGATAGGTGTCGAAGACCGGCCGTCACTCATCGTGTGCCACACCCACATCGCCCACGGTGCCCCCAATGCCCAGGACACGGCTGCATCCCATGGCCAGCCCCTCGGGGATGATGAGATCAAGCTGGCCAAGGATCGGATGGACTACCCGATCGACCCCTCATTCCACGTCGAGCCCGAGGTCTACGCATTCTTCGAGTCCGCGCTGGCCTGGGGGCGTGAGCAGCGGGAGCGCTGGGAGAAGCGTCTCGAGTCGACCGACGACGACACGCGGCGACTCTGGGACGACCTCCATTCTCCAGTGGCTGTTCGACTCGAAGGCCCGGTGTTCGAGACCGGTGAGAAGTTGGCGACACGTTCGGCGGCCGGAAAGACCTTCGCCGAGATCGCCGACAAGGTGCCCGGCTTCATCGGCGGTTCAGCCGACCTGGTGGCGTCCACCAAGACGGCTATCGACGCCTCGCGCCGTTTCTCGCAGGCCGATCCATCGGCGAGGGACATCCCTTTCGGGGTGCGGGAACACGCCATGGGCTGCGCCGTCAACGGGATGGCGGTCCACGGTGGGCTCCGCCCCTACGCGGCGACCTTCTTCGTGTTCAGTGACTACATGCGACCCGCCGTCCGGTTGTCCGCATTGATGCACGCTCCTTCGATCTGGGTATGGACTCACGACTCGGTATTCCTCGGGGAGGACGGGCCAACCCATCAGCCGATCGAGCACCTCGCCTCCCTGCGGGCCATGCCCAACCTTTGGGTGATTCGTCCCGCCGACGCCCATGAGACCGTGGCCGCCTGGGAGCTGGCGCTGAATCGCAACGACGGCCCGGTTGCCCTGGTCCTCACCCGGCAGGACGTGCCGACGCTCGAGTCGCACCGGGGTGAGGTGGCGAAGGGTGGTTACGTGGTCCGCGAGGGCGACGATGTGACCCTCATCGCCACCGGGTCCGAGCTGCACGTCGCCCTCGACGCGGCCGATGCCCTGGGCGAAACGGACATCTCGGCCCGGGTGGTCAGTCTCCCTTGCTGGGAGTTGTTCGAGGAACAGAGCGCCGACTACCGGTCCACGACGTTGGGAACCGCGCCCCGTGTGGCAATCGAGGCCGGCGCCACCTTTGGCTGGGAGCGAATCGTCGGCGACAAGGGTTTGGTCATCGGTATCGATCGCTTTGGTGCTTCCGCACCCGACACCGTCATCGCCGAAGAGCTCGGTTTCACCGGCGAGGCGGTGGCGGCGAAGGTGCGTGGCCACATCTCGCCATGACATGAGTCGGCGGCCAGCTGCCGTGGTCGTGATCGGCGCCGGTATCGCCGGTGTCTCTGCTTCCTATCACCTAACGGTCAAACACGGTGTGAGCAAGGTCGTCCTCATCGATCCAAGACCGCCACTGACCTTGACCTCCGACAAATCGACGGAGTGTTACCGGAACTGGTGGCCGAATCGGCCCATGGTGGGACTGATGAATCGTTCGGTCGACCTTCTGGAACAGGCGGCGCGGGAGTCGGGCAACGTGTTCGGTCTCAACCGACGCGGCTATCTGTTCGTGACCGGCGAAGAGGAGCGGTTTCGGAGAATGATCGAACAGGCGCATCAGACCTCGACCTTGGGTGCGGGGCCTGTCCGCACCCACCCCGGTCCGCTCCCATATCGGAGAGGCCCTCGAGAGGGCTTCCACGGGGCTCCTGAGGGGGCTGACGTGTTTGTCGGCGCGGCGACCGTGCGCGAGCACTTTCCATTCCTGACCGAAAAGGCCGTTGGGGCATTGCACGTCAGGCGCGCCGGGTGGTTCAGTGCCCAGCAACTCGGCGCCTGGATGCTCGACGAGGCGCGTGGGGCCGGGCTGGAGCTGGTGGTCGACGAGGTAACCGGGATCGACCTCGACCAGGGAGTCGTCCAAGGCGTCCGTCTCGCCGGTGGCGACACCATCCCGGCGGCGGTAGTGGTCGACGCCGGGGGCCCGTTGTCATCACGGGTCGCGGCCATGGCCGGGGTCGACCTCCCATTGTTCTCCGAGCTCCACCTCAAAGTCGCCTACCGGGAGCATCTGCAGGTGATTCCCCGCGATGCCCCGATGTTCATCTGGAGCGATCCCCAACATCTCGAATGGAACGAGGATGAGAGAGAAGGGCTAGCCGCGGAAGGGCGCGACGACCTCCTGGGCGAGATGCCGATCTACTGCCACGGCCGACCCGAGGGCGGGGTCGACTCGCCGTACCTGCTCGCCCTATGGGAGTACCACGGTCGGGTGCAGGAGCCGGTGTGGCCCCTTCCCGAGGACCCGCTGTACCCCGAGGTCGTGATGCGAGGGCTGACCACGATGGTCCCCGGACTTGGCGCGTATTTGGACCGACTCCCGGGATCCGTGGTAGATGGTGGTTACTACACCAAGACAGCCGAGAACCGACCGCTGATCGGACCCGCCGGGCCGGTTGGCTTCTATCTGGCGACCGGCTTCTCGGGGTTCGGGGTGATGGTCGCCAGCGGTGCCGCCGACCTGTTGGCCCGCCACATAACCGGGGGTGAGCTTCCTGATTATGCGGACGCCTTCCTCCTCGGCCGCTACGACGATCCGGGCTACCTCCAGTCGATCTCCCAAGACGGGGATTCCGGCCAGTTGTGAGTCGGGGCCTAACCGATGAGTTTCTCCTCCCCGGGCGGTCTGAGTGTTCGAGGACCAGAGGAGAATCAGCCGTTGGTCACACCCGACGGAAAGCGCGGCGCAAACCAAGGACCCCACAGGGTGATCATCGTCGAGATCGGGCATGTCACCAGTCCCGACCTGGGCACCATCGAGACACTGGCCCGGCTCCAGCTCGAGGCGCGCCGCATCGGCACTTCGATACTTCTCGACCGCGCCTCCCCCACACTCCGAGCCTTGCTCGCTCTGGTGGGACTGGGTGAAGTCCTCCCTTGCTGCCCCGATTCAGAACTCGGGCTGGAGAGGCAGGCCGAAGAGCGGGAACAGCCGATCGGTGTCGAGGAAGAAGTTGAGCCCAGCGATCAGACCCCCCGAGATCTCGATGACCTGCAATGACCACGGCACCAACCCGTCTCCTGTCGGGTTGGGCTTGTACTGACCAAACGCCGGCAGTCCGTTGGCGGCGACGGTGGGAACCACCCGTGATCCACGACATCCGATCCCGGCCCCGAGGAACCAACCGGTGATGTCCTCGTGTCCCCGCAACCACATTTCGAACGGAGGCATCGACTGAGTGGCATCCTCATGAAGCAGGGCGACCAGAGAGTCGAGGTCATATCGCTCGAAGGCGTCGACGTAGCGGGCGAGCAGTTGCTGCTGTTCGGTGTCCATCGGCTCGAAGGCGTCGGTCGTGGCGGGGTCGCTCGCGGTGAGCGTCGACCGCGCTCGCTGCAACGCGCTGTTGACTGATGCCACCGTGGTGTCGAGAAGCTCGGCTACCTCGCTTGCTTTCCAGCGCAACACCTCGCGCAGGATCAGCACCGCTCTCTGCCGGGGAGGCAAGCGTTGCAGGGCGGTTACAAAAGCGAGACGCACCGACTCCCGTGACAGCGCCAGTTCCGCAGGGTCCCCGCTCTCGGACAAGAGGAGGCTCCCCGGGATCGGCTCGACCCAGGTTATCTCGGGAAGCGGGGCGGGCAGGGGCGTGTTGAACGTCGAGGCGGGACCGAGATCCATGGGGCGGGCCCGTCGTTGCCGCCCTTTGAGCATGTCGAAGCAGACATTGGTCGCGATACGATAGAGCCAGGTTCTCAAAGCGGCGCGACCCTCGAATCGATCTATGGCACGCCAGCCCCTGATCAGCGTCTCCTGTACCGCGTCCTCGGCCTCGAAGGCGGATCCGAGCATGCGGTAGCAGTAGGCAGTCAACTCGACGCGGTATTGCTCCAGGTCGGTGGCGACGGTCGCGCCATCGGGGGACGAGTGCTTGAGAATGGTGGATTCGCTCATTCAGCGCCGTTTCTGGAGACATCTCGGTCCCGGGGCGGAGATGGATTCCGACCTCTGCCTGATGACCCCCGGCCTGCCGCCGATTAATTGTTGCATCGATTGTGGTCTAACAATCCGGTACATCTACCACACCGAATCAGGAGTCAAACGTGAACAGACCTACATCAGCAGCCCCGTCCATCCCCGATCTGCGGGCTGCCGTCCGGGGCCAGGTGATCACGCCGGAGGATGCGGACTACGACCAAGCACGGGCCGGCTTCTATGGCATCGACCGCCGTCCGGTGGCGATCGTGCGAGTGGCCGACGAGGCCGACGTTGCCCATGTCGTCTCTCTCGCCAGGGAGACCGGCTTGGAGCTTGCAGTGCGAAGCGGTGGTCACAGCCTCGCGGGGCACAGCGTGTCGGAAGGGGGCATCGTGCTCGACCTCACCGATATGAACGCCCTCGACATCGACACTGGTAGCCGAAGTGCTTGGGCCCAAACCGGGTTGACCGCCGGCGAGTTCACCACAACCGCCGGGGCTCACGGTCTGGCCATCGGGTTCGGCGATGCCGCCACGGTCGGCATCGGTGGGATCACCGTAGGAGGAGGAGTCGGCCTCCTGAGCCGCAAGCATGGTCTGACGATCGATTCTCTCCTCGCCGCCGAGATCGTCACCGCCGACGGCGAGCTGGTGCACGCCGACGAGAACTCCCACCCCGATCTGTTCTGGGCGATCCGGGGAGGCGGAGGAAACTTCGGCGTCGTCACCCGTCTGCAGTTCCGTCTTCACGAGGTGGACGACATCGTGGGTGGCATGATGATGCTCCCGGCAAGCCCCGATGTGCTCCGATCGTTTGTGGAGCTCGCCCAAGCTGCGCCCGACGATCTGTCCACCATCCTCAACGCCATGAAAGCGCCACCGATGCCTTTTGTCCCCGAGCAGTACCACGGCCAGGTTGTGTTGTTCGCGCTGCTGGCGTACGCCGGGGACATCGGCGAAGGCGAGCAGGTGATCGCCCGGTTCCGGGCCCTGGCCGAGCCAATCATCGACATGGTGCAGCCGATGAAGTACCGGGACATCTACGGTCCCGATGAGGAAGCGCCTCATCCGGCCGCAGTGGCCGCACGAAACATGTACGTCGGCAAGGTCGACCATGGTGCGGCCGAGACGATCGTCGAGCAGCTGAGAGCTTCCACAGCTCCGATGGCCGCGGTTCAGATCAGAGTGTTGGGGGGAGCCGTGTCACGGGTGCCGATCGAGTACACCGCCTACGCACATCGCCAGCAACAGATCATGGTCAATGTGGCGGCGATGTACGAAGACCTGGGTGAGGCAGAGATACACGACACTTGGGTGGACCGGCTGGCGGACACGCTCGATCAGGGCGAACCGGGTGCTTACGTCAACTTCATTGGCGACGAGGGAGCGGAACGAGTGAGAGCGGCCTACCCCGGGCCAACATGGGATCGGCTCCGTGAGATCAAAAGACGGTACGACCCCACCAATCTCTTCCGGCTCAACCAGAACATCCCGCCCGAAGGCTGACTCAACTGTGGCGATCGATGAATCCGAGGACGCGCTCCCAGGCGTCGGCAGACTCGGTGGCGTACTGCTCCTGCTGGCGGTCGAAGAAGGAGTGTGGCGCTCCCGCGTAGACGACCACTTCGTTCTCGACCCCGGCACTGTTCAGCGCTGACCGGAACTCCTCGACCAACTCGACCGGTATACCCGGATCGTCTCCGCCCATGAGGGCCAGAATCGGGCAACCGAACTCGGCCACCCGTTCGATCGGACCGACGGGCGGCCGGTTCGGTCGGCCATAGAAGCCGATCGCCCCGGCCAAGCCGTGGCCCGCGGCTGCCTGATGCCACGAGTTGCTCCCACCGAAGCAGAACCCAAGGGTGAACGTGGCACGGTCGGGCCCTTCGGCCCGAAGATGGGCCACAGCGGCGGCGGTGTCGGCTGTGACACCATCGAGCGTGGTCAGCGGCACGTGCTCGGCATACGGGAACTCGTCGTCCCTCGTGGCGACACCGGCGGTCCGACCGAAGTAGTCGAAGGCAATCGAGTCGTAACCATGTTCGGCGAAGCGCAGGGCCAACTGCTGGTAGAAGTGGTGGAGACCGCGAACGTCGGGGAGGATCACTATCCCCGGGCCTTTGCGGTTGGCGCTGGTAGCGGCGAAGGCGGCGAACTGATTGCCGTCGGCAGCGGTGAGCGTCAGGTCCTGGTGACTCGTGTCGGCACCTTCGATCGGGTCAACGGGCGGGCTGGCGTCAGCGTCGTAACACATGAGGGGGCTCCCGAATGGACAGCTCCAGGAAACCTACCCCGCCACGAGCCGGCATGTCCCCGAAGTCGGCGATGGAGCTGACCGGCACGGGTTATGGTCGCTCGATGGCTCATTCGTTCACGCTCATCGGGGTTCCGATCGACTCCGCCGGCACCGCCGGAGGCACCGAACTGGCGCCGGCCGCGCTCAGGGATCTCGGTCTGGGCGCAATCGCCGACTCCGACCGTGGTGATCTCCAGGTGCGGATCCGTGCCGGAGGACGCGATCCGATCACAGGAGTGGTCGGGCTCGATGATGTTTGCGCCACGACGATGGGGATCCGCTCCGCGGTGTCTGACACCCTGAGTCGCGGCGAAGTGCCATTTCTGATCGGCGGCTGTTGCGCAATGGTCCCCGGCGCCCTGGCCGGTGTCCGCGACTCCGGAGGGCGAGCAAGTCTGGTTCACCTCGACGGCCATCTCGACCTCTACGACGAGGTCAGCTCTCCCCTTGGCGAGGCCGCCGACATGCCGGTGACCATCGCTCTCGGGCGCGGGCCGGCTCGCTGGATCGACGCCGCGGGCGGGCCTTCCGTCCAGTCTTCGGACACGTGGATCATCGGCTACCGGGACCGGGAGCAATCGGAGCTCGATGGGAGCTTGATGCCCGAGGATCTCAACCCACCGGTCAACACCCTGTCCACCGAAGAAGTCCGGCGACTCGGCGCCGCGCAAACCGGCCAACGAGCCGCGAGGGCTCTCGAGTCGCCGGCACCTTGGATGTGGGTGCACCTGGACCTGGACATCGTGGATCCCACCCTCTTCTTCGCCAATGACGCCCCGGTGCTCGACGGTCTCGACTGGGAGCAAGTGACAGATCTGCTGCGACCACTGTGCTCCTCGCCCGCCCTGGCCGGATTCTCCCTCGGTTGCTACAACCCGGAAAAGGACCGGGAGGAACACAACGGCCATCGCATCGTCGAGATGTTCAGGGCGGCTCTGAGCCCATGACGGGCTGACTCGGATTAATCGCCCGCCCGGTCTGCTGATCACGTCTATGGTGCCCACTCGCCATTGCTAATTATGCGGACCGATCCTGTCCGCATTTATTCGTAGAGTGAGACTGGATCAATACTGGACGTTCTGGTGTTACCCATCAGACCGATTAGTTCTGATCGGGGCGGGGGTCTATCACTCCGAGTAATCCAGCCAACGAACTGAGGAGCGAACAGAGGTATGAACAACATGATTGAGGCGTCGGGTTTGGTCAAGCGTTACAAAGACGTGACCGCCCTCGACGGCCTGGACCTGGCGGTGGCAGAGGGCATCGTCCTCGGTCTGCTCGGGCCCAACGGAGCCGGCAAGACCACCGCGGTCTCCATCCTCGCAACGCTCCTCGAGCCGGACGAAGGCAGTGCAATGGTTGCCGGGGCCAACGTCAGGACCGAGCCCGGAAAGGTCCGCAAGCTGATCGGGCTCTCCGGCCAGTACGCCGCCGTGGACGAGCATCTCACCGGTTACGAAAACCTGGACATGATCGGCCGGCTCTATCACCTGGGCAAGGGGAGGTCAAAGGCCAGGGCGCGCGAGCTCCTGGAAAGATTCGACCTGAGCGAGGCCGGCGACCGACCGGTCAAGACATACTCCGGTGGGATGCGTCGCCGGCTCGATCTCGCCGGCGCACTCGTCGCCGAGCCACCGGTGCTGTTCCTGGACGAGCCCTCGTCGGGGCTCGACCCGCGCAGCCGAACCGAGCTCTGGGGCGTGATTCGCGAGCTGGTGGCCACGGGGACGACGCTTCTCTTGACGACCCAATACCTCGAGGAAGCTGACCAACTCGCCAATGACATCATCGTCATCGATCACGGTCGTGAGATCGCCCACGGAACTTCAGACCAGCTCAAGACCCAGGTCGGTGGAGAGCGCATCGAGGTGATACTCGCCGAGGTCACCCAGGTGGGCACCGCCCACGAAGTGCTCACCCGCTTTTCCGTGGGCGAGGTCCACATCGACGAGCGAACACGAGGTTTGACCGCTCCGATCAGTGGTGGGGCTACGACACTCACCCAAGCGTTGCGCGACCTCGATGCCCGCGGGATCGTCGTTCAGGACGTCGGTCTTCGCCGACCCACGCTCGACGATGTCTTCCTGACTTTGACCGGTCACGTAGCCGAGGCCCCTGGGTCCAATGGTGGAGCCCAAGTCGAGAGAACAACCGAGCCCGAGGAGGCGCATCGATGAGCCAGCTGATCACCGCACTTGGCGACGGCGTCGTAGTCGCCAAGAGGAATGTCATCAAGATCAAGAGAGTGCCAGAGATCCTGGTCTTCGTCTTGCTCTCACCCATCATGTTCGTGCTGTTGTTCGCCTATGTGTTCGGTGGTGCGATCGATGTCGCGGGAGGGTCGTATCGCGAGTTTCTCATCGCCGGCATCCTGGCCCAGACCGTGATCTTCGGAGCAACCTTCACCGGCGCCGGGCTGGCCGACGACATGCAGAAGGGGATCATCGACCGGTTCCGATCGCTACCGATGTCGCGTTCGGCGGTGCTGGTCGGGAGAACCGCAAGCGACATCATCTACAACGCCCTCTCCATCACGATCATGGCGCTGACCGGGCTAGTTGTTGGGTGGACGATCAGGACATCGGTGGCAGAAGCGGCTCTGGGATTCGGGATCCTTCTGCTCTTCTCCTTCGCCTTCTCATGGGTGATGGCATACGTGGGGCTTCTGGTCCCGAGCGTGGAAGTGATCAACAACGCGTCGTTCATGGTGATCTTCCCCATCACCTTCGTATCCAACGCGTTCGTCCCGCTCGAGAGCCTGTCCGGACCGCTGCGCTCCTTTGCCGAGTGGAACCCGGTGTCCACGCTGACCCAGTCGGCCCGGATGCTGTTTGGCAACATCCCTCCGGGAACGCCTGAGCCTTCTAGCTGGGCACTGCAAAACCCGGTGCTCTATACCCTGATCTGGGTAGTGATCATCATCGGCATCTTCGCCCCGCTCTCGGTGTGGCAGTACAAGAGGGCGGCTCGACGCTGAGTGATTGCCGGATGCCGTCGGTAGCCTTCCTGGGTGCAGTCGACCCCGAGCACCGCCGAGGTGATACTCGCCGCTATCACCGAGGCGGTGGGCTCGGGTAGGTCACTGAAGGAGACCCTCTCCGGGCTGGCCGAGACCGCCAAGCAGATATCCAACGCGTCCTACGCCGCCATAGGGATCCCCGAGCCGGAAGGAGACGCCTTCTCGGCGTTCATCCACGTCGGCATGAGTGACGAACTGGTGGCGGAGATGGGGCCGCTGCCGCGGACCCATGGCATGCTCGATGCCATGCTCCACGATCCGGAGCCGGTACGTCTCACCGATATCACGAGAGACCCGCGATTTCGGGGCTGGTGGCCCCGGGCCCACCCTTTGATGCGCTCGTTTCTCGGGGTGCCCATCGTCAGCCAGGGGGAGGTCATCGGAGCGTTTTACCTCACCGACAAGATCGGTGGGCCCGAGTTCACCCAGGAGGACGAGGCCAATATCGGGCTCCTGGCCTCGCACGCGGCGGCCGCCATCGATGCCGCTGCCATATTCGAGGACTCCCGAACCTTGGCTCTTGCCGAAGAACGGGAGAGGATGGCACGGGAGCTTCACGACGCGCTGAACCAGTCCTTGTTCAGTCTCTCGTTGACAGCCCGGGCCGCGTCTCGGCACCTGGGCACCGACCCGGAGCGAGCGGCCGAAGAGCTGAACGAGATAGCCCTCCTCGCCAAGGAGGCCATGGCCGAGCTCCGAGCCGTGGTCGAAGGGTTGAGGACACCGGACGTCGATCGTGACGGGCTACTCGCGGCAATCCGAAGCCAAGCTGCGCTGCTGAGCAGGGTGCATCACCTCGACGTCGATGTGGAAGCGAATGAGGAGCCGACCCTCGATGGGCGCGTGGAGCACGAAGTGTTTCGCATCGTCCAGGAAGCTCTCACCAATGCGGTGCGTCATGCACAACCGGCCAGGGTCACGGTGTCATTGGTGAGCGGAGACAGTCTCCAGCTGACGGTCAGAGACGACGGTCTCGGATTCGACCCTGACGAGCAGAATTACCGGGGACGACGACTCGGTCTCACCTCGATGAGAGAACGGGCAGCGTCTATCGGGGGCACACTCACCATCTCATCGTCACCGGGCAATGGGGCGACTGTCCGTCTCGAGGTGCCGGGATGAGTGACCCGGTGCGAGTGATGATCGTCGACGACCACCCCGTTGTCCGTCGCGGGTTGCGGGCCTTCCTCGAGACACAGCCGGGCATGACAGTGGTCGGCGAGGCGGGTGACGGGCAAGAGACTCTGCGGGTGGTGGCGACATCCGAGCCGCACGTCATCCTGCTCGACTTGCACCTGCCCGATGGGTCCGGTTCGGAGCTGATCCCGAAGATCCGGCAGTGGAACCCGGCCATCAAGGTGCTGGTGCTGACCGGTTTCGCCGGTCGACACGAGGTGGTGCCGGCCATCCAGGCGGGGGCAGACGGTTACCTGCTCAAGGACACCGATCCCGACCAGCTGGCCGATGCGATACGAGAGCTCGCCGACGGGCGCACTGTCTACGCGCAAGAAGCGGCAGCGGCCCTGTCGGCATATGTGTCGGGCGGTGACCCGCGCGAGTCGTTGGCCAGCCTCACCACACGTGAGCGGGAGGTCCTCGCCGGGCTCGGTCAGGGATGGAGCAATGCCCGTCTGGCCACTGAGTTGTTCGTCTCGGAGAAGACGATCAAGACCCACGTCTCGGCGGTGCTGAGGAAACTCGGTCTCAACGATCGCACTCAGGCGGCCCTGTTCGCGGTCAAGAGCGGATTGGTCGAGTCCTGAATCGGTGCCTGGTGCCTAGGTCTCGAGGCTGAGACCGAATCCAACTCCTGCCCGATGATCTGGAGCGGTGCGTGACTTACCTTGTATTGAGAAGGAAGGTCTAATGAACACCGCGATCATCACTGGAGCATCCCGCGGATTTGGTTTCGCCTTGGCTGCCGAACTGGCCCGGCGGGATTGGAACCTGGTCGTCGACGCCCGAGCTCATGCTGACTTGTCGGCGGCTGGGGCAGAATTGGACGCTCTCGGCGCCAGCCGGATCGAGGCCATCGCCGGGGACGTCAACGATCCTCTGCACACCGCCCTGCTGGTGGAGACGGCGGCAGGCTTCGGCGGGTTTTTGCTCCTGGTCAACAACGCAGGCATCCTCGGCCCCAGCCCACAGCCGCCACTGGCCGAGTACCCGATCGATGTCTTCGAGCAAGTCCTGGCGGCGAACCTCACTGCACCCTTGCGTCTGATCCAACACTCCCTCCCCTATCTGCGGAACAGCGATGGGACTGTGATCAACATCACCTCCGACGCCGCGGTGGAGCCGTATGAGGGTTGGGGCGGATACGGGGCGGCCAAGGCGGGGCTGGAGCAAATGTCGAATGTGCTTGCCGCCGAAGAGCCTCGGGTCAGGGTGGTCTGGTTCGACCCGGGCGACATGCGGACCCGGATGCACCAGGAGGCCTTCCCGGGTGAGGACATCTCGGACCGGCCTCTGCCGGAAACCAGGGTCCCTGCCCTGGTTCGGCTGATCGAGGGCGACTACCCGAGCGGCCGCTATCTGGCCGCTGAGCTGCTCTCCGAATCGGTGGGGGCATGACGGCTCCGGCCCTACTTCGCCCGACCGACCTGCTCGACGAGTTCGAGCTCCCGGCCGAGTTGGAGGCAACCAAACCCCCGGAGACCCGGGGAATGAGACGCGACGAGGTCCGGCTCATGGTCTCCGATGCAGATGGGATCCGGCATCGCAAGTTCCACGACCTGCCGGCTGAGTTGCGGCCCGGCGACCTCCTGGTGGTGAACACTTCGGCGACTCTCCCGGCGTCGGTGGTTGTCGATCAGGACCATGTGATCCATTTCTCGACCGAGCTGACGGGTGGCCTCTGGGTCGTTGAACCACGCAGACTGTCCGGTGCGGCCTCCCTCCCCGATGAGAGCCCGAAGCCTGGCAGGGTGTCCCTGCCGGGCGGGGGTCTCGTCGACCTGCTCGCGCGGTACCCGGTCGATTCCACCAGCAGAAGACTATGGCTCGCCGAAGTCGATCTCAGCTGCACGGTGCCCGAATACCTGGCCACCTGGGGTCGACCGATTCGCTATCGCCATACCGCCGGTCCCTATCCGATCGATGCCTATCAAACGGTGTTCGCCCGTGAGCCGGGCTCGGCCGAGATGCCCAGCGCCGGCCGACCGTTCACCAACCGTCTGGTCACATCGATTGTGGCCGGCGGAGTGTCGATCACACCGGTGACCCTGCACACCGGGGTCTCATCGCTCGAGTCGGGTGAGGAGCCATACCCCGAATGGTTCGAGGTCTCCGAACCGACCGCGGCCCTGATCAATCACACCCGACGTCGCGGGGGCCGGGTGATCGCGGTTGGCACCACGGTGGTCCGGGCGCTGGAGACGATCTCCGACTCGGCTGGCGAATGCCACCCCGGGCGCGCATGGACCGACCTGGTGATCGGACGGAACCATGAGATGCGTCTGGTCGATGGCCTGATCACGGGATGGCACGAGCCGGCTTCGACTCATCTGGCCCTGCTCGAAGGGATGGCAGGCCGTCGTCTATTGGTGGAGAGCTACCGGAGCGCTCTCGAACTCGGATATCTGTGGCACGAGTTCGGTGACAGCCACTTGATCCTCCCCGGCTGAGAAGCTGGGCGATCCGGATACGGACCTCTGAGTCGAGGCAGGCTGCGGATGACCTCGAGCAACCCACCCGGCGGGAGCTCGCGCTGTCGGCTCGGGGTTGAGAGGGGACTCGGAACTGGACGCCGTGGAGAATCGGCTCCGAGCTCGCTCCCGTCGGGGCGGTAGAAGCGGAGGTGACGCGGTGCTCCGCTGATGGTCCATCCTCCTTCGTGGATGAGGACGTGATGATGACGGCAGAGCAAGACCAGGTTGTCGATGCTGGTAGCGCCACCGTCGGCCCAATGGTCGAGGTGATGGACATCGCACCAATGAGAGAGCCGGTCGCACCGGGGGAAGACACATCGCAGATCCCGGGCGCAAACCGCAGTTCGTAGGGCAGGAGTCACCAGTCGTTTGGTGCGACCCACATCCAGTGGCTGGGATTCGGGGTCGAAGATGACTCGGGTCAGGTTGGCATCACAGGCGAGACGTCTGATCTCGTCGGCGGTGAGAAACGTCCCATGGGCCGTCTCCGAGATCCCGGGCTGGCGGTGGGCCAATGTCTCAGCGGAGACGTGAACGATGAGATTGGGCCGATTCGACGCACCGTTGAGAATGTCGAGTAGGACATCCGCTCGCCGGGCCACCGTCGTCCTCGTGTCTCCCTTCGCCGGTGGGCCTGGCTCGAGCTCGGCGCGGAGTCTCTCACCTGCCTCGATATCGACCCAGCCGTTGATCCGGATCATCTCGCCATCCCGGCGCAAGGTGAGCGAACGCAGATCTCGCACCAGGTTTCTCTCTGCTCCTAGTGGTCTGTCGTTGAAATAGGGCGAGGGTGTCTCCGAGTCATCGGCGACCTCTGGCCAGGAGAAAAGCGCAGTCGCAGCCGGAAGCTGCGGCGAGCATTTTGGACGCAGCCAGGGGCGTCGAGGGCCGGAGAGACCCCGTCAGTATTTCTGTGACGGGCCACTAGATCATCGGCAGCAACCTGATCCAACCAGTAGTCGAGTTGCTTCTTCAGGTCGCGAATCAGAGGGGTGTCCAGGGCGCCTGCCACCAGGTGACCTTCGGCCTCGGTGAAGGCGTCGGGTGCGGTTCTTCTCGCCTCGAGCAGGACATCCACCTGGGCCCCGCTCAATGCACCGGTCTCGTACGCCAGGGCGACGAGAGGAGTGTGGGTCAGGCCGTTGGCCCGAGCCACCAACCGCTGGGCTTCTCCCGGGTGTAGCGACATCCGGTGCGTGAGCAGCGCAGTCAACCACGAGTATCCGTCACGACGAGAGGCATCGGTCACCCCGATCTGGCAAATCAGATCACCCGCACGGGCATCGATCCGATCACGATGGGCCAGCACCGATGCCAGCTCTTCGACCAAATCCTGGGGACCCACGAGGTCCGGCGGCGGTGTCATCGTTTGGGTCGGGACTTCCAGAACATCGAACATATGTTCGCTACATTACTGACCCGCTGGGACAGATTCCAGACCCCTGACTGAGGAAGTGCCCGCTCAAGCGGTTTCGGCGGACTCGCTCCCCAGTCGGGCGAAGGGCGTGGTGGAGAAGACCACCTCCACCGGCACCTCGAAGTACTCGGCGATCCTGAGGGCCAGGTTGAGACTCGGGCTGTACTCCCCTCTCTCCAGATAGCCGACGGTTTGGTAGTGGACTCCCAGCGCCTCACTCAGCTCCCGGCGGGATATCCCCCGTTCCGCCCGGAGCATGGCGATGCGATTGTGGACGTTGTCGCTCACCTAACCCACTGCAGTGCTTGCTCCTTGGCTGCCTCGACCGTTGAGCCCGACTGGCGGCGGGCCATTCGGCGCAGCACCCCTGGAGTGATCAGTGCACCAGCCACCGCCCAAGCGCCGAGCACGGCGACGGTCTGCAGGGTCCGCCATGACTCACCGATCTCGAGAACCGCTGCTGCGTCGGGGAGGAAGGCCGAGCGCATTCCGATCCCTACCCAATACATGGGAAAGATCTGGGAGACCGTCTGCACCCAGTCCCACAGACCATCCATCGGTGAGAAGATCCCGGAGATGCCCAGGAGCACCAGGATCGGCAACATCCCCCAGGTCCCTACCTTCTGCACTCCTGGGACCAGGGCCCCGATCACCATCCCGATGGGCAGCGTCGCCAGCAACCCGAGCAACACCACCCAGATCACCGTGACCCATCCCCGAAGGCCGTTCTGCATCATGTCCTCGAAGAGAAATGCTCCCGGGATCAGGATGATCAGGAATGACGGGATCAGGCTCAGTGTGTTGAGGAGGATGTGACCGGTGAAGTGCCCGATCAGCCCCCGCGGCACCGCCTTCGCCCGGAGCAGGGTCCCGTCCTCTCGTTCCATGGCAAGGGAATATGCCGGACCTATGACCAGACTGAACACGAGGAGTGCCCCGAGGATGCTGGGCAGGGCGAGGGTCGTGTAGAACAGGCTGGTCCCCTCGACCTCGTTGGTGCGATTCAAGAACAGATAGAGCAGGACTCCCCCCGAGGTGAATGCATAGAACCCCTGATCCTGAGGGCTCTTCAGACTGAGCATGAACTCGGTCCAGCCGCGGCCGAGCCCGGTCTTGATCGCGTGTGTCGTCGAGTTCACAGTTCGACCTCCTCGAAGGCAATGGCCGCTTGGTCGGGATGGCCCGTCTCGTGTTGTTGGACCATGGCGATGTAGGTGTCCTCCAGCGTCGCCCGGCGCACTTCAAGATCGGCGATGTCGTCGTGCTGCTCGAGCAGCGTACGAACGAATCCCGTGGCATCGGGGGTGGCGTGGACGAAATGCTCCCCGTTTTGACTCCAGCGCACCTGGGCCTCCCGGGTCACCTGGCGCGCCAGCTGATCTGCGCTTCCGTCGGCGACGATCCGGCCCCCGGCCAGGATCAAAATGCGGTCGGCCAGCTTCTCCGCCTCGTCGAGGTCGTGGGTGGTCAAAAGGATGGTGGTGTCCTCGAGATCGCTGAGACGGTGGACGATGTCGTGGAACTCTCTCCTCGCCTGGGGATCGAAGCCGGCGGTCGGCTCGTCCAGGAATAGAAGCTCGGGTCGGCCGATGATGCCGACCGCAACATCGAGGCGGCGCCGCTGACCCCCCGACAGGGTGCGTATCTTCTGCTCTGCCTGCTCCTCGATCCCCACCACTCTGATCAGTTCCTCGACGTCATAGGGCCTCGACCTCTGAGGCGTGGAGTAGGGCTCGTAGTAGCGCCCGAGATGGGTGAGGAGGGCACGCGGCGTCCATCGGGCGTGATCCCGCCACGACTGGAGTACCACGCCGACCCGGGCCCGCCAGTCCTCACTTCCTTCGGCCGGATCCACACCCAGCACCGAGACCCGACCCGCAGAGCGCATCCGAAACCCTTCCAGGATCTCGATGGTGGTGGTCTTCCCGGCGCCGTTGGGGCCAAGCAGGGTTATCACCTCCCCACGGTGAACCTGGAACTCGACACCGTCCAACACGTCGTTCGAGCCGTAACGCATCCGGAGCTCACTGACTTCGACCACGACGCCCTCACCTGTCGTCATACTCATATTTCAAACCATCCTGTATTGAGTACGAAAGATAGCAGCACTGCTACAGGTGCCAACACACAGAAGCCGATGCACAAGCGTTGGTGGTGACAGGCTCTAAGAGAACTTGGTCTTGGGCCGTTCCTGGAGGACTTCGTCGACGAAGATGTCGACCTTTTCGTTGTAGAAGGCGACCTGACCGGCGATCTTCTGTGACTCGGGAAGGGGCGCGTCGTATCCCCAGACGACGTTCTCGTGCTGGGCACCGTTCACGGTCACCGTCCAGTAACGCGCCGTGCCCTTGTATGGACAGGCCGAAGCCAGATCGGTGGGAGTGAGCAGACCCATCTCGACATCGGTCTTGGGGAGGTAGTACCTGGTGGGAAGACCGGTCTCGAACAGGAAGGACCCGTTGGTGCTGTCGGCGACGGTGACACCATCGAGTTCGACCCGAACCCGACGACTCGACGGAACGATGTCGATACGGGTGTATGGATCCCGGGCGTGGACGAACACCTCCTCGTCCTCTTCGAACCAGTGATCCATAGTCTTCCAGGGGAATACGTAGTGATCGACACACTCGGGGATGAGGGCATCGTGGAATGCGTAGGCAGCTCCTTCGCTTCCTCCGGCTTTGACTACGTACTGGGTCGCCTCGCCGCGGCTGGGCGAGCTCTTGGTCTCGCCGGTGGGCACGAGCAGGTCGGCCCGCACATCGGCTGGCGGGAAGTAGTAAGTAGGGAAATAGGGAACTTCCCAGACCAGTAGTGGCGAGACGGTGTCGGCGACGATCTCCCCACCGAGCATCGCTCTGACCCGCTTCGAGCCCGGCTCTACTCGAACACGGCCACGGTCACTCACGGCTTCACCTCGTGCAATCGGGTATACAACTAGTAGTGGAAACCCCTCGGAGACGTCGGGGATTCCCGATCAGGCCGAGATCGAGGACAGTCTGACCTCCCGTGCCATCTCCATCGCCTCCCAATAGGCCTGGAGCCGGCCGTCGAGAGACGGCGGGCTCTCGGTGTATATCCGCCGGCCCAGTATCCGAGAGGCAGTCTGTAGGTCCGCTCGGCGCTGTTGGGCCAGAGCGCTCATCAATGAGCGCTCCAACGGGTTGGGGCACAAGTCGGGACGATCGGCCAGGAGCTCGAGCAGCGCAGCCAGATCGTGATCCTGACCGAGGAGATCGGCAATCCGATCGAGGGTGATGGCCATCCCAATCATCACCTCCGGCCACATCGGGGTGAGGATTTCCATCTGGTGCTTGAGGTACTTCGCCCTCTTGCGCCA
>DASWKK010000088.1:0-44583 GCA_036396655.1 Acidimicrobiia bacterium | reverse complement strand
GGAAGCCTTTCCGGGGATTGACAACCCGCTGCTGACCTATCCCAACCGGGATTGGGAGAGGATCTATCGGGATCAATACAGCTACGACGACAGCTTCACCGTGATCTGTGCGCCAAACGACACCCACATGTGCCGTCTCCGAGCGTTTACCCGCAACGGGGTGGTTATGCGCCTCGAGCAGAACTACGACGGTGACCGATACGGCGACCCGCAAGGGAACACCTCGACCGCGCACTGGAATCCGAGAGGGTGTCTCAAGGGTTACACCCTCCATCGTCGGGTGTATGGCCCCTACCGACTCCGTGCGCCGATGCTGAGAAGGGGCTGGAAGGAGTGGGCCGATGACGGTTTCCCGTCTCTTTCCGATGATCCAAAACTTCGCTCCAAGTACCGGTTCGACGACCGGGGAAACGACACCTTCGTCCGTCTTACTTGGGATGAGATCGACGACTACATCGCCCGCGGTCTCGAGGCGATAGCAGACACCTACTCCGGCGAAGAGGGGCGACGCCGTCTCATGGTCGAGGACGGCTATGAGCCCGAGATGCTCGAGTACTGGGAGAGCTCGGGGGTCCGCACCATGAAGTTCGGGTCGTCACTGCCGGTTCACGGCGTGGCCGGGAAGTTCGGCTTGTTCCGCTTTGCAAACATGCTGGCTCTTGTCGATGCCATCGGGCGGGGTGTCGGCCCGGCGGAGGCCAAGGGTGCCCGTGACTGGTCCGAGTACACCTGGCGTGGCGACCAGGCGCCGGGTTTCCCATTTGTCCACGGGCTGCAGACAACCGAAGTCGACTTCAACGATCTCCGTCACAGTCGTCTCCTCATCCAGGTCGGGAAGAACCTCGTGGAGAACAAGATGCCGGAGAGCCACTGGTTTCACGAGATCATGGAGCGGGGGGGAAAGATCGTCTCGATCGTTCCCGAGTACGGCCCTCAGTCATCCAAGTCTGATTATTGGATCCCGGTTCGAGCGGGTCTCTCCGACACCGCCATCTTCCTCTATCTCGCCAAGGAGTTGATCGATCGCGAGTTGTACGACGTCGACTTCGTCAAGCGGTTCACGGATCTTCCGCTCCTGATTCGCCTCGACACCCTGGCCAGGCTCCGGGCCGACGAAGTCTTCCCCGACCACCAGCCGTTGCTCGATCAAGACGGTCCGAGTTACACCCTCCACGGGATGACAGAGGATCAGTACCGCTCAATCGGAGATCGGGTGGTCCGGGACACGTCGGGCATCTTCCGAGCTATCAGCCGGGAGGATGTCGGCGAGAGGATGGCGGAGCTGGGAGTCGATCCCGAGGTCGACTGGCGCGGGCTTATCCAGCTGAGCGACGGGAGCGAAGTCGAGGTGGCCACCGCCCTCCACCTCTATCGCGAGCATCTTGCCGATTACGACCTGGACACCGTCGTTGACATCACGAGTGCACCCCGGGATCTGCTCGAACGGCTCTTGGAGGACGTAGCCACCATCCGCCCGATGGCGATTCACGTCGGTGAGGGGGTCAACCACTATTTCCACGCCACCCTCCACAACCGGGCGACATATCTGGTTTCGATGCTGACGGGACAGATCGGCATTCCCGGAGCCGGGGTCAGCACGTGGGCCGGCAACTACAAGGGTGGGATCTTCCACGGAGCACCCTGGTTCGGTCCCGGAGTCGGCGGCTACGTGAACGAGGATCCGTTCCGCCCCATGCTCGGCGAGAACGAGAGCTACACATTCGACAACATCCATCACTACATCCATGGCGAGGAAACGTCGTACTGGGGCTATGGCGACAAACCCCTGGTGGTCGACACGCCGGCAGAGGGAAGGAAAGTCTTCACCGGCAAAACCCACATGCCCACGCCCACCAAGGTGCTCTGGTACAACAACGCCAACCTGATCAACCAGGCCAAATGGGCCTACCACCTGATTCAGAACGTCAACCCCAAGGTCGACATGATCGTCGACCAACAGATCGAGTGGACCGGCTCAGCCGAGTTCGCCGACGTGATCCTCCCGGCCAATAGCTGGCTCGAGTTCGAGACTCTCGAAATGGGCGGGTCATGCTCCAACCCGTTTCTCCAGTTGTGGAAGGGGGGGATCAAGCCGCTCTATGACAGCCGGGATGACGTGGCGATCTTCGCCGGGGTGGCGAGAGCGTTGACCCGGCTCACTGGAGATCGGCGATTCGCCGACTACTTCAAGTTCGCCAGCGAAGGCCGGCCTGAGGTGTATCTCGATCGGGTGATGAAGGCGTCGTTCACCACCGAGGGATACACGGTCGAGGACATCATGGCGGGCCGGTACGGAGAGCCGGGTGGCGCGTTGATGCAATACCGCACCTATCCCCGGATTCCCTTCTGGGAGCAGATCAAGGACAGCCTCCCCTTCTATACCGACACCGGTCGCATGAATGCCTACTGCGATCTCCCCGAGGCGATCGACTACGGAGAGAACCTGATCGTTCACCGAGAGGCTGTCGAAGCGACTCCCTACCTCCCCAACGTGATCGTCTCCTCCAGCCCATGGATCCGTCCGAAGGATTACGGAATCGCTGCTGACGACCTCGATCCTGACCGCCGGCAGGTTCGCAACATCAGCATGCCGTGGCGGGAGGTGCGTCAGACGGTCAACCCGCTATTCGAACAGGGTTTCCGGTTCCTATGCCTGACCCCCAAGTCACGTCATTCGGTTCACTCTTCGTGGGCGATCACCGACTGGCACTGGATCTGGAACTCCAACTTCGGGGATCCACAGCGGAGCGACAAGCGCATGCCTGGGGTGGGAGACGCCCAACTTCATATGAGCCCCGTCGACGCCCGAGGCCTTAGCTTGGAGAACGGCGATTGGGTGTGGATCGACGCCAACCCGGCGGATCGCCCTTATGTGGGGGCTACTCCCGACGATCCTTTCTACGAGGCGGCCCGGCTCATGGCCCGGGTCAGTTACAACCCCTCCTATCCGCCTGGGGTGACCATGATCAAACACGCCTTCTACATGGCGACGCCCCGGACGGTGAGGGCCCAGAAGACCCGTGCCGACGGCCGGGCCTTGGCCGACACCGGCTACCAGTCGAGTTTCCGGCATGGAAGTCAGCAGTCGCTGACTCGTGGCTGGGCGCCACCCATGCACCAGACGGACACTCTCTTCCACAAGAGAGCCGGCGCGATGGGGTTTGTCTTCGGCTTCGATGTGGACAACCACGCCATCAACACCGTCCCCAAGGAGACCGTGGTCAGGATCACCAAGGCCGAATCGGGTGGTCCGGATGGGGTGGGCGTGTGGTCGGGCGCCACCACCGGTAAGAGCCCAGGGGGCGAGGACCGGTTCATGCAGCTATATCTCGGGGGGCAGCTCGTCACCATCAAGGGGACGACCACATGAAGGGCCTGGAGAGGGATGACCCCTTCGAGCTGATCGGAACCGGATACCCGGTGACCAACGCCGAGGAGACCGACAGAGTGACGGCTCGCTGCATCATCGAGGAGTACGCGCTCAGCGGCTTCACGGCCACTGAGATCCTGGTGTTGTTCGAGTCTCCCCTGTACGGCTTTTCCAATGCCATTCTCCGACGACGTGGGACCGAGTTCGTCAGACGGATCGTCGGCGAAGTCTTTGGAGGGCCGGATTGACCACGGCATACAACTGGCAGCTCGGTCGTGAGATGGACTACCGATTCGAGGGCGGTGGCGCCAAGCGGCAATTCGCCGCAGTCTTCAACATCAACCGATGCATCGCCTGTCAAACCTGCACGATGGCCTGCAAGTCGACCTGGACCTTTTCGCCCGGCCAGGAGCTCATGTGGTGGAACAACGTCGAGACCAAGCCCTACGGCGGATACCCCCGGCATTGGGATGTCAACACCCTGGAGCTCCTCGAGCAGGCCAACCCCGGTGGCCAGGTGTGGGACACAGGTGACGAATCGGCCGAAGCGCCCTATGGCCGGTTCGAGGGCAAGACCATCTTCGAAGCCGCCAAGCCCGAGGAACGGTCAGTGGGGTATCTACCCAGCGACGAGGAGTGGAAGGCACCGAACCGGTTCGAAGACCACGGGACGGGATGGACGGCGAAAGGGACCAGCCTTCCCGAGCATGAGGGGTGGTTCTTCTACCTCGCCCGTATCTGCAATCACTGCACCTATCCCGCCTGTCTGGCCGCTTGCCCCCGCAACGCCATCTACAAACGACCCGAGGACGGGATCGTCCTCATCGACCAGGAGAGATGCCGCGGCTACCGCAAGTGCGTCGAAGCGTGCCCCTATAAGAAGGCGATGTACCGCCCGAGCACCGGGACCTCTGAGAAATGCATCGGGTGCTATCCGAGAGTTGAGGGCTCGGACCCTCTCACCAACGGCCAGCCGATGGAGCCCAGATGCATGGCCGCATGTGTCGGCAAGATCCGAATGCAGGGACTGGTCAACGTCGAGGCCGACGGCACCTGGACCACCGAACCCGACCATCCCCTCTACTACCTGGTCCATGAGGAGCAGGTGGCTCTCCCTCTGTACCCACAGTTCGGAACCCAGCCCAACGTCTACTACATCCCGCCCCGGTGGGTGCCCCGCGACTATCTCCGCCAGATGTTCGGCCCCGGTGTGGACCATGCCCTGGAGCGCTACACCCGACCCTCACGCCGTCTTCTCGCCGTGCTTCAGCTGTTCCGAGCGTCCCAACAGATCATCTTCTCCTTCGACGTGGAGGAAGGAGAGAAGGTTGGCGAGGTCGATGTCGGTGGGGAGCCGTACGAGATATTCAACGACACCGCGATCGGATTCGACGCCGACCGTCACGAGATCGTGCGCATCAGGGTGGAGGAGCCACTGCATGAGCGCCCCCTCAAGGTGAACTCGATATGAGCACCACCGTCCACCTCGAACATGAGGTTGTCGAGGCGGCGGGCCGCGCCGTCATCTATTCCCTGCTGGCCACTGGTCTGGCTCTGCCCACATCTGAAAGGCTGTCGCTTCTCGACACGAAGCTATTGCCGGGCGTGAGGAGTCTTGACCTTCCTGCTCCTCTGGACGATGCCTTGCAGTCACTGGCCTCTGACCTTCCAACAGACCTGGATACCGCCCGCAGCCACCACATGGCGCTCTTCCCCCCGATCGCCTCCCAGGATGCGCCCGGTTACGAGACCGCCTACCGGGGCGACGACATCTTCCAGCAGGCCGCCCACCTGGCCGACATCGCCGGCTTCTACCGGGCCCATGGCCTCCGCGCCGGTGGCAGCGAACGAGAGCGCCCCGATCACATAACGGTCGAACTCGAGTTCATGGCAGTGGTCGCACGCAAGGAGGTCGTCTCCTTGCGCGGCGGGAATCTCGATGCTGCCCACATCTGCCGGGACATGGCGGAACTCTTTCTCCAGGATCACCTCGGGTGCTGGGCCCCCACCTTCGGAAGACGCGCCGCCGCGGTGACCGCCAGCCCTTGGTACCGGAGTCTCGGCGGCTTGATGGCCGAATGGATCGAACAGGACATGACCGCGGCGGGAGTCACCCCGGTGGTGACGGTCGAAGAGCCCCTCCCGCAGGAGCCGCCCGACGACGGCACTTGTGGCCCTTGCCCGGTACCACAGCAGGGAGTGCTCTGATGAAGACGAGGCTCTCCAAGCCGGCCGCCATCCTCAGCCTGGTTCTGGTCGCTGTCGCCCTCCGGGTCACAGACGCCAACCCGGCCTTGGCACAAACCCAGACGATCGGGGCCTGGAGCGTCTCCACCCAGCCAAGCATGGATGGCTCGGCCCCTGAATGGCAGTCGATCCTCCCGGTCGTCCTACCCACCACCGCCCAGCAGGTGACGCCACCTATGGGCGGTGGCACCGTCGAGCGAGTCGCGGTTCGTGCTGTCCACTGGGAGGAACGGCTGTATGTGATGTTGGAATGGTCCGACTTCACACCGGACTACCTCTCCGACCGGTATGAGGCCTTCACCGACGCCGCGGCTATCCAATTCCCGGCTGAGGCGGGGAGCGAGGTCCCCGCGATCTGCATGGGACAGGCCGACCAGGCCGTGAATCTGTGGCAATGGCGGAGTGACCAGCAGGAAGACGTCCCAGGGCTACCGGCCGACGGCTACACGGACCTCTACCCATCGACGGACGATCTCTACTTCCCGGCACGTGCCGCGGGCAATCCGCTCTCCCAGCTCGACCGCTCCCCGGTGAGGAACCTCGTCGCGGGAGGCTTCGGCACCCTCACTGCAACCGACCAGGGAGAGCTCCAGGGCCATGGCCTCTATTCAGATGGCCGCTGGATGGTCGTCTACTCACGTCCCTTCAATCCGTCAGGTGAGCTACAGCCGGCCTTCGGGGGTGAGCAGTCGGTCGACGTGGCATTCGCGGTTTGGGACGGCAGCAAAGGCGAGCGTGACGGGATCAAGTCGGTTTCAGCTTTCACCCAGCTTGTCGTCACTCCCGAGGACCCGCCACGACGTAGCGTTGCGGCGACCGACGACTGGCCGGCCTATACCCCTCCCCGTCCCATGTTGGGTGCGACCGTCGGGTTCCTCGGGGTGCTCTTGGTCATGATCTTCGGTATCTGGGCCTACCTGAGACGCGGTGTGAAGGAGCCAGATGTCGACCAGCGGTGATCTGCCGAAACTGGCAGGCATATCGGGTCTTCTCGGTATCTCCGCCCTCGGTGAGCTCGTCCTGTTGCGAGTCGGCACCCGAACCCTCGTCCACATTCCAGGCCTGGGTCGATTCGAGGCTCCGATCAGCATCCTGGCCGAGCTGGGTCGTTTCGCGTACTACCTGGCCGTGGTCTGCCTGGTGACGACGCTCACCCTGCTGGCCTACCACGGCTTGCGCACCCGGACCCCGCGTCTCGTTGTCATCGGTTTCGCGTTGCTCGGCTTTCTGGCTGCAGCCGGGGCAGGGCGTCTCGGTCTGATCTCGGCGCCGATCGTGGGGTGGTCATCGGTTGTCGTTCTCGTGATGGTGTGCGCCGCGTCGTGGGGAGGGCGACGCACGATTCCCATCGTCTTCTTCGTCGTCGGCTGGGTTGCTGCGGGATGGACGGTTGTCGGGCAGGGGGCCGGTGGTGGTCTGAGTGGAAGACAGGTCGACGGGCTCATGTTGGCCGCCGAGGTCTCACTGATCCTCAGTGCGATCACCGTCCCGCTTCTGTTGAAGGGCCCACCGTCGAGACTGGCGATTCTCGCCGGGCTCGGAGCCACGATGGTCAGCGCCGGTGCATTCGTTTCGGGGTCTTCGACGCTGTCGATCCTCGTCCTGTGGAATCTTGGTGTCCCCGGTTGGCTTCCGGGGCTCGCCTACTCCCTTGCCTTCGGGAGTCTGGTGGCCACCCTGTGGTCGGCCTTCTCCTCGGGACAGAGATCAACGGCGATCGGTCTGGTGCTTCTCGCAGCTGGTGGCATCGGAACAATCAGCACCTACCAGACGGGACTCGTTCTCACCGGAGTGCTCCTGCTGGGCGGCACGGTCCTCACCACCGATCCGGATCTGACCAGACCGATCCCATTCATCAGGACGGGCGAATCGCATAGAGACCTCACCCGCCAGTCACGGGTGCCCGGCCCGTCGAAAGCCCCAACTCCGGTGGGGTGATCATGTCTGAGCCATCAAACCCTGGAAGCGGATTTCGAACCATCATCGAGCCGTTTCGGATGCATTCGGTCGAGTCGATCGACTTCTCAACTCCCGAGGAACGACAGCATGCTCTGGAACGAGCCCGGTACAACCTGTTCGGGCTCAAAGCCCAGGAGGTGATTATCGACCTGCTGACCGATTCGGGAACCGGTGCCCTCTCCACACGCCAATGGGCGGGGATGATGCAAGGCGACGAGTCCTATGCCGGTAGCCGTTCCTATGAGCGATTCCGGGAGTCCGTCACCGCCATCACTGGCTTTCCCGAGGTCATACCGACTCATCAGGGGCGGGCCGCGGAGAGCATCCTCTTTTCCGTGAAGGTTGGCAGGAGCGACGTGGTTCCCTCCAACACCCATTTCGACACCACTCGCGCCAACGTGGAGTATCAGGGTGCAGAAGCTCGAGATCTCCTCATTCCTGAAGGGCGCGATACCCAATCCGAGCATCCCTTCAAGGGAAACATGGACCTAGGTGCTTTGGAGGAGACCATTGGCGAGGTCGGAGCCCAGAAGGTCCCGTTGGTGATGATGACCGTCACCAACAACTCCGGGGGAGGCCAACCTGTCTCCATGGAGAATCTCCGAGAGATCCGCTCGATCTGCGACAGGCACGGCATACCACTGATGCTCGACGCCTGCCGGTTCGCAGAGAACGCCTGGTTCATCAAGCAGCGGGAGCCGGGGTACTCGGAGGCCGCCCCCGTCGATATCGCCCGAGAGATGTTCGCCTTGGCAGACGGGGCAACCATGTCCGCCAAGAAGGACGGCATGTCCAACATAGGAGGGTTTCTCGGACTTCGTGATCCCGAGATGGCCACCGCTGCCAGAAACCTCTTGATCCTGACCGAAGGATTCCCCACCTACGGGGGTATGGCCGGGTACGACCTGGAAGCAGTCGCCCAGGGGCTATGGGAGGCCCTCGACGAGGACTATCTCCGTTATCGGATCCGCTCCACGGCCTACCTTGCCCAGCTGGCGGAGGCAGCCGGAATGCCCACTGTGCGGCCTCCGGGAGGGCATGCCGTCTATCTCGACGCTGCCCGAGCGCTGCCACATATTCCTCCACGCCAATATCCCGCCCAGGTTCTGGCCTGCGCCCTCTACCTCGAGGGAGGGGTGCGGGGCGTTGAGATCGGATCGGTCATGTTCGGCAAACCTCAACCAGATGGAACCGAGATCCCCGCGGAGATGGAGCTCGTCCGTTTGGCCATACCCCGCCGCACCTACACCCAGAGCCACATCGACTACGTCGGTGAAGTCATCGCAGCGGTGACGGCGCGAGCCGATCAGCTCACCGGTTTGCAGATCGTCGAACAGGCACCATGGTTGCGGCACTTCACCGCAGCCCTCGCCCCACTGGCGTGAATCTCACGAGATGACCTGACTCCGGGTCGGCGCCGGATACTTCAGGTTGACCTGATGTGCCGAGCCCTATCTAGAAGGAGTGGCCCCAAGGTCCAACGCCGTAGATCCGGTCGACGGTGACCCGGACCACGAACCCGGGAGGAGCATCTCGCATCGGAAACTGCTCGCCGGGCCCGATATACACCTCGGCGAGATGGTCCATCCACTCCAATGCCCCACCGTCCGCCACGCGGCCCCGGCCCGAGATCACCGCGTAGGGATGGAGGCCTGGGCCCGTGTTCTCGTGGGCCTGAAACGAAACCACAACCCTGGGGTCGCGGCGGATGCTCTCCAGCTTGTGCTGGTCGGGGAAGGTGGCGAACACCAGCTCGTCGTCGTCGAAGCCGGCCCACACCAGGGTGACGTGAGGAGTGCCGTCCGGGTCAAGTGTGATCAGGTGGCCCAGCGGGCCCGTGGCCAGCAAATCCCGAACCGTCTGTGGAACGTCCATCGGCGTCGAGGCTACACCTCCGAGTCAGCGGGACGCCTCAAGCAGCGTTGATGGGTACCAGCCCCCCTCCCGGCTCCTCCGTCGCCGTACTCCCCCCACCCTCCGGGCGGGGGGAGAGATGGACAAAGTCGGATGGGGGAAAGGTTCCTGCCCGCCCTCGGAGGGCGGGCAGGTTCGAGGAAGGGGTCTCTGCTGCGAGCGTCTTCTGAGCTTCAGCTCCGGAGACGGATCACATTCCACGAAACCCTGGGCAGGTTCAACTCGACCGTCCCCGGTTCGTGACGAGTCTCGCCGATAGACCGGGGAATGACCCGATCGGGACTCTCCGACGAGTTGGTAGCGTCGAGGTCGTCGTCGGTGAGCACCAGGTGCTCGGTGACTCGATGGTCGGGGAATGCTCTCGTCGATACCGAGAGCGAGACACTGTCTTCCATGCTGCGGTTCACCGCGAACAGAACCACCTCCCCCGTGTCCGGGTCGTGGGTTGCCACGGCGTCCACTACCGGCGTCTCGCCGAATCGTTCGTTTTGATAGAGAGGGGCGTCCACCGCCACCCGGAGAACTTCACCTCGGGCGAGACCTGCGGTCTGGGCGAACGGATGGTAAGTGGTCTGTCTCCAGGCGGGCCCGCCCGGCTCGGTGTGGATGGGTGCAATGGCATTGACGAGTTGGGCGAGACAAGCCACAGCCACTCGATCGCTGTTGCGGAGGAGGGTGATCAAGAGGCTCCCCACCACCACGGCATCAACAACGTTGTAGACGTCCTCGAGCAGCGGCGGGGCCTGGGGCCAATCCTTCGGTGGGCCCTGATCCTGGAAGTCGCTCACGTACCACACGTTCCACTCATCGAAGGAGAGGTCGATCCTCTTGCTGCTGCCCTTCTTGGCGCCGATCCGATCCGCGATCCCTGCGACCTGGCGAATGAATGACTCCATGTCCACCGATGAGGCGAGGAAGCTGGCCAGGTCGCCATCACGCGGCTGGTAGTAGGCATGGAGGGAGATGAGGTCAACCTGGTCATAAGCGTGCTCGAGGACCGTCTCTTCCCACACTCCAAAGGTGGGCATCTCCGAGTACGAGCTGCCGCACACCACCAGCTCGAGACTTGGATCGACCATACGCATCGCCCGGGCGGTCTCTTCCGCCAGCCGCCCGTACTCCTCCTGCGTCTTGTGCCCGAGTTGCCAGGGCCCATCCAGCTCGTTGCCCAGGCACCACATCCTCACTCCAAAAGGCTCGGGGTAACCGTGAGCGGCACGCAGGTCCGAGAGATGGGTGCCCCCGGAGTGGTTGCAGTACTCCAGCAGATCGAGTGCCTCGGCCACGCCACGAGTGCCCAGGTTCAGAGCCACCATGGGCTCGACCCCGGCCCGCTTTGCCCAGGTGACGAACTCGCCGATGCCGAAGGTGTTGGGCTCAACAGAATGCCACGCCGTTTCGAGCCGCTTGGGGCGCTCGGCGAGGGGACCGACCCCGTCCTCCCACCGGTAGCCTGAGACGAAGTTGCCGCCCGGGTAACGGACCACTGTCACTCCCAGCTCCTTCACCAGGTCTATCACGTCTCGGCGCATCCCCTCCTCGTCGGCATTGGGATGACCCGGCTCGAAGATGCCGGTGTAGACGCAACGGCCCAGGTGCTCCACAAACGATCCAAACAGCTGTGGGCGAACCGGTCCGATCGTCGACTGTGGATCGAGCGTCAACGATGCGTTCAACACGTCGGCTACCGGGGAGGGGCAGTGCTGGCTCGGACCACCAGATCGGGCTCGACCACGCGTTTCACCGGCCCGTCGAGCTCCCCCCGGAGCCGGCGAAGGAGCATCGCCATGCTGAGTGTCCCCACCTCTGAGACGAGATCACGCGGCGTACCGTGGCCACGCACAGAAATCTACCGCGATTGATGGTCCCCGACGTTCACTCCACAATCACCTCTTGCTCGAAGTACGACGGCCAATGACCGAGATCTCCCTGATAGGAAACACGGAGGCGGAAGCGACCTGACGGCAGGTCCTCGCCTTGAACGTGGAACTCACCCGACGGGCCGCTCGTAACCTCGGCTAGTGGGATGGGCACCGGGGCCAACGGCAGAATATGCCGGGCCTTCTCGACGTCGCCTTGGAGGAACACCACCACCGCGTAACCCGCCTGAGCCGAGTCCTCGGGGATCCCTGCGCTGACGGTGAACCGATAGCCGGTGCCCGGTGTCACCGAGAATCGCAAAGAACCGAGGTTCACCTCCTGATCTGAGCTGGTGGTGAGTCTCAACATGGTCCCGTCACCGGTATCGCTGGGAACAACGGAAACACCACCGATGTCGAACTGGGCAAGTGCCCCGAAGCTGGGGTCGGTCACCCGGTTGACCTCCTCTGATCCCTCGTAATAGCCAAGCTCGTAGACCTTGATATCGGCCTCTCCGGGACCCCCGCCTTCGGTATTGATCCGGATCCCCACCTCCGCCGTGTCGACGTCCTCGGGGACCGAGCCTTCGCGCACCAGGACCTGTTCCGTCCCTTCGAGTGGTGCCAGCCCGACGTCGACCAACGCCCCGTCGATCGGCGATCCGTCGATGATGGACAGACTCCCATCCACCGCGAGCCCACCTTGACCCGTGATGACACTCCCGTCGATGCCAGTTCGGTCGCCGAAGTAACGGTTGACCAATCCGGTGAGCGATGAGGGGTTCGTATCAGGGAGTACTCGACTCGGTTGCACGTGCCACGACTGGACGATCATGTGGTCCGGACGCCCTCCCATCACCTGCTCGTAGGTGTACATCCGATCGACAGTCAGTTGAGCCCAGGCTTCGTCAGATTGCACCTGGTCCCCGCCGTTGTAGAGGACGCCAAAAGGCACCCCCCGAGCCCGGGCCTCCTGCTCCACTTCCAGCGCCACCTCGGCCCAGTCATGACGCTTCCAGTCGACATCGAGGTGGAGAAACGCCAACGGCTCGCCGGTCGCCGCTTCGTAACCGTCCATCCAGTCGCCGAAGTCTTCCGCGGTCAGGCCCGGCCACAATGGCTCGATCCCCCCGATGACCACGTCCGGCTCGATCTCCCGAACCTTGGTCACGAACCCGGCGGTCTCAGTGGCGATCCGCTCCAGACTCCAGTGGCACGGCGTCGGATACGGCCCATCCCCGAAATGACCGAACCCGTAAGGCGAACCGAACGCAATGATGTCCACCCTTCCACCCAGCCGCTGCACCTTGCGCACCTGATCCAGCGAGTAGTTCCCACCGAATCCCTCGCCACCTCCGCATCCATGGCCATCGGGCAGGGGGCCCAACTCCATCGCCAAGGCCATACCTCGACTCGAGATCCCCTCGATCGCTTGCTGCCACTCCTCGTTCGGCACCAGAGAGCCAAAGCCGAGCTCCTCATACAGCTTGAAGACATGGATGCGATCCGCGGAAGTGGACCAAGGGGCGTCGGTCGGGAACAAGTCAAGGAAGTCGACCGAGCCGCCTTCGAATACGTCGCGGATCTCGGTATACGGCTGGGGAGTGAGCCACACCAGTGGACGGACCGATAGATCCGGTTGTGAGGTCGCAACGGCCGAGGTGACCGTGGCCAAGGCCGAAGAGGTCGGAGCGACGTCGCCGCTCTCGGTCGGCGCCGCGCCACTGGTACATGCGGCCACGGTGAGAGCCCAGGCCGCGACGACACGACTTTTCCGCATGTGATGATTCTCGTCTCACCGGATTAATCCTGTCTTAGGGACGTGTCGTATCCGCCACGAGCGCACCGCGATTCGATGACGGCGTATCGGACCAAGACAGTCGTCGCCTGGCACCACACTGGCCGGCTTCATATCTCGACTTGTGGCTCCGACGCCACACCAATTCTCAATCGCAACATTGTGGCTTATTGCATATTCACTTAAATAGCTACTAGGGTTCGCTTCATGGGTCGGTTGAATCCTGAAGCCGCGTTGCGGGCCATCGCCCATCCCGGACGACGACGCATGCTCGAGTTGGCTTGGGACGGTGAACGCACTGCCAGCGACCTGGCCAAGCGGTGCCGCATGTCGCCGCCGGCCGCCTCTCAGCATCTCAAGGTCCTCCGCGAAGCGGACCTGCTCGCGGTGAGAACGGCGGGCAACCGGCGTTTCTACCGGGTCAGAGCCGAGAAGGTGGCCGAGCTCGCCTCTCTGCTCGATCTCTTCTGGGGTGACAAGCTGACCCGCCTCCATGAAGAGATGACCGCCTCCCGAACAGGCGAGGAGAGATGATCGAAGGCGAGTCGGTGGTCCACGAGCTGGTGCTACCCGCCTCGATCGAGGAGGTGTTCGCCATGTTCGTCGACCCTGCGCTGCTGATCACCTGGATCGGCATCACCGCCGAGTTGGAGCCTCATCCCGGAGGCCGGTTCCGCTTCGAGGTGATGCCGGGCCAGCACTGCGAAGGGAGCTTTGTGACGGTGGAGCCACCACACCGACTGGTCTTCACTTGGGGGTGGGCCGAGCCGGACATGGGTGTGTCCCCGGGTAGCTCGACGGTCGAAGTCACCCTCTCTTCGCTCGACCGCGCTCAAACCAGGCTGCGATTGGTTCACACAGGTCTCGACGGCGATGCCCCCCGCCTGCTCCACGACGATGGTTGGAACCGGTTCCTCTCTCGACTCCATGCCGCACTGAGCGATGCACCGGCGCCCGAATACCCCTCGGAGCTGCCCTCCGACCGGCTCCCCATCCTGACCCGGGACGCGTGACGATGGCTGTGGACGTTGTCAGCGAACTGGTGATCCAAAGCCCTATCGCGACCGTCTCGTACTATGCAACCCAACCCGACAACGCTCCCGTGTGGTATCAGAACATCGAGTCGGTGGCATGGGAGACCGAGCCTCCCTTGACCGTGGGCTCCCGAGTCGTCTTCGTTGCCCGATTCCTGGGCAGGAGACTGGAGTACACATACGAGATCCGCCATTTCGAGCCGGGATCGCGCCTGGTCATGGCCACCTCCCAGGGGCCATTCCCGATGGAGACCACCTATTCCTGGACCGCCGAAGGAGATCGCTCCACCCGAATGAGATTGCGCAACCGGGGGCAGCCATCGGGGTTCTCCAAGATGACCGCACCGGTTCTGGCAGCAGCGATGCGGCGGGCCAACCAGAAGGATCTCGAGAGTCTCCGCTCGATCCTGGAGCACGGGAACAGCTGAAGATCAGTTGACCACCGCCGGGTGGGCAACCCCGCTCTCCGCTACCTCCTTCAGATTCGCCAGGAATTGGGCCCAGGCAGGCGTGATGACCGGGATCACCGGGTTGTCCGGCTCGAAGTCGCGATGGCTGAAGAGAAGACGGGTCGCCTCGCCTTCCCGGCTGATATCGAAGCGGATAGTGGTCCCCTGCCACCAGGGCGGGTTCTCGGCGATGGCCCACTCGATTCTCTCTTCCGAGGCTGCGGTCACCGCCAGTTCGAACGCTACCGGCGTGGTCGGAAAGCGAACCTCGAAGGTGTCGCCCACAGCCCGGGCCGTTCCACTGACCCCGTCCGACCACCAGCCGGCGATCCCTTCGGGAGTCTCGAGCCAACGACGCACTTGATCCGGTGAGGTTTCGATGTCGAACTGCATCAGTAGGTGGTAATCGCCCATGAGGTCTCCTTTGTCGCGATCTATTTAAGTCTGGACTATATCACGCTCCGCCGTGGTATTTCAAGATGCGCTAAAATAGAGTCATGGATCCGGTGAAGGTCATCGCCGAGCCCCGTCGCCGGCAGCTGCTGGAGCTGATCTGGGACCGGGAGATGGCGGCTGGAGAGATCGCCGGTCACTTCGATCTCACTTTTGGCGCGGTTTCCCAGCATCTCGCGGTGCTGCGCGATGCCGGATTCGTCACCGTCCGCCAGGACGGGAATCGTCGGTTCTACCGGGCAGACCAGGCAGGTCTCGGTCCCCTCCGAGCGGTCGTCGAGTCGATGTGGTCGGCAACCCTCGACCATCTGGCAGACACCATCGAAGCCGACGAGGACCGAAGGTGACGACGTCACCCGATCTGGTGGTCGAGCGTTGGGTCGCGGCCACCCCCGAGCGCGTGTATCGGTACCTGACCGACTCCGAACGCTGGGTCCTCTGGCAGGGGGTCGAAGGAAGTCATGACCCTCGCCCGGGTGGGCTCTTTCGCTTGTCGATGGCCAACGGCATGACCGCCCGCGGGCAGTTCGTCACTCTCGAGGCTGACCGCCGGGTCGTCTTCACCTGGGGTTGGGTCGACCACCCTGGTCTGCCGCCGGGATCCACCACGGTGGAAATCGAGCTCGTGCCGGCCGACGACGGAACCCTGATCCGACTCACCCACCATGGCCTGCCCGCCACCGAGCGTCCTGCCCACCTGATCGGATGGCAGCACTATCTGCCCAGACTGGCGACGGTGAGTCTTGGAGACGACCCCGGCCCGGACTCGGGTCCCTGATCAACGCAGGGGCGGAGTCCTTCAGATGCGAATCGCGCCGTCGTCTAGCAGTTGGCTTCGAACCAGGCGTTGATGTTGTCGGACGCCTCGTCGAAGACCTCCTGGTCGACCACCTCGGCGAGCGCGGACAGCTGGGCTATCTGTTCGGGGGTGGGCGCAACCCCGGGTTCGTAGCCGGCCTCGCCCAGGGCGGTATAGAAGGCCTCGAGCTCATTGGCGATGACCTCCAGGTCGTCCTTGATCTCATCTGGCGCCGCATCCGCCATCGCCTGGAGCTGCCCGGCCGAAAGCTCGAGGGACTCATCGTCGAGGCTGCCGCCCATGGCCCCAGCGAGCCCCGTGGTATATGCGTTGATCGCCGCGGCCATCGCCTGGGTGGCGTCGAGGCAAACGGTGGTGATCCCTCCACCATCATCCGAGCCGGCTCCCGGATCGTCGGCCGGCTCGCTATCGACCGGCTCGGAGGCCACGGTTGTCTCCGGCCCGGCTTGTGTCGTCGTGGTGGTCGTCGCTTCCTCATCGGTGCCATCGCCGCCGCAGGCAGCTATCAGCAACAGGGCAGCAAAGATGGCCACCAATCGGACAGGGGTGAGTCGCATGCTTGAAAGTCCTCGTTGGGTGAAGGGAAAGAGACACACTACACCGGTCGTTGTGGTGCCCCGAACCCGGCTCGAGGGTCTTGACGGGCTCAACACGCGGTACGGTGCCTCCAACAGAGGAAAGGCTCACAACATCTCGCTCTCCGAGCTCGCCGACCGGTTTTGGCTCGCCTACTCCGAGTACAAACCGACCATTGCGACCATCCGCGGTGAGCACCGGTTCGACGATCAACTGCCCATGTTCAACGAGGAGTGGCTGGGGCGGATCTCCTCCGAGTTCGTCGCGATCAGGACCGCAGCGGAGGGGATCGGTCCCGAAGGGCTCGAGTTGCAGGACCGGATTACCCGCGACCTCCTGATCCACGAGGCCGGGGTTTGGGCGGACGAGATCGAGGACCGCTTCATGGTCGCCGCCGTCGATCCCTACCTCGGGGCGCACACGCGTCTCCTCTCCGACAGCCAGCAGAACACGGTCACCGACCCGGAGCAAGCCGAGGCGCTCCTTTCCCGCTACGCCAAGGTGGGGCCCTATCTGGCCACCGCCCTGGCCCTGATCCGGGCGAACTGTCTCGAGGGGATGACCCCGCCCCGAGCCGCTCTGGACCGGGTGGTCGGCCAACTCGACGGCTACCTGGCCTCGTCGTTCGACACCGATCCCTTCCTCAGGCTCCAGCTGCCGGAGGGAGCCGACCAGAACGGGTGGCGGGAACGGGCGCAGTTGCTGGTCACCGACGTGATCAAACCCGCCATCGCCACCTACCGCGACGGCCTCGTCGAGCACGTGGCCCCGCAGGCCCGGCCTCCGGAGGAGTCGGGTCTGCTCTGGATGAGCAACGGCGAGGAGATCTACCGGCATCTGATCCACAAGTACACCCAACTATCCAGAACCCCGGTGGAGATCCATCAGGTAGGCGTGGAATGGGCGACCCACATCCTCCCCGAGGAGTGGAAGACCATCGGGCGGCGAGCCCTGGGCCTGGACACCATGGCTGCGATCTTCGAGAAGCTCCATTCCGATCCTTCGTTTCGGTTCACCTCCGAGCCAGAGATGCTGGAACATGCCCGTGCCACCATTCTGCGAGCCTGGGCTGCTGTCGACGACTGGTTTGGCGCAAGGCCGGAGACTCCTTGCCAGGTGGTCCCGGTCCCGACGTCGATGGCACCGGCGATGCCGCCCGCCTACTACATGCAGCCTCCGCCGGACCGCTCCCGGGAAGGCACCTACTTTCTCAATACCTATAAACCCGAGGAGCGCGACCGCTTCGAATACGAGTCCACTCACTTCCATGAGGCCATTCCCGGACATCATTTCGACCGCTCCCTGGCCAGCGAGCTCGACGGCATCCCCATGTTCCGCCGCTACACCCAGGTCTACGCCCACACCGAGGGCTGGGGGCTTTACGCCGAGCGGCTCGCCGACGAGATGGGTCTGTATTCCAGCGATGTCGATCGTCTCGGCATGCTCACCGCCGATGCGTGGCGCGCCGGTCGCCTCGTCGTCGATACGGGGATGCATGCCCTGGGCTGGTCGCGGGAGAAGGCCATCGACTGGCTCTTGGAGTGGACTCCGATCGGGCGGCTCACCGTCGAACAGGAGGTCGACCGCTACATCGGGATGCCGGGCCAGGCCCTCTCCTACAAGATGGGCCAACTCGAGATAATGCGGCTGCGGGCCGGCGCCGAAAGACGCCTTTCTGGCCACTTCGACATCAAGGCATTCCACGACACGCTGCTTGTCAGCGGAGCGATGACCCTGCCCCTGCTGGCAGAAGTCGTAGAGAACTGGATCGAAAACAGCGGCGTCAGCGGAGAGGGAGGGATTTGAACCCTCGAGGAGGTTTTAAACCCCCTACTCGCTTAGCAGGCGAGCGCCTTCGACCACTCGGCCACCTCTCCAATTGCAGATATGCACGTCTACGTTATACGTGGTCGGTGCTCTGCCAGGACTCCGCTCCCGAGTCTCCACCACTTCATATTCGGGACGCACAGGGGTCAAATAGCGATCTGGCGGTTTCATTCCGGACCAATCCGTCCCGATCATGGCGGGTAGCCGGCCGGGCTCAGTCGTCGGAAAGGACCTTGGACTTCCACTGCAGGGGCCGGGGCTTGCCGAAGAGATAACCCTGCCCGAAATGAACCCCCAGCTCGAGGAGGACTTCCTCCTCTTCGGGAGCCTCGATGCCTTCGGCCACGACCATGATCCCCAAGTCCTCGGCCATCGCGGCTATCCCTCGGATGAGCGCCCGATTGCGCGGGGTGTGCTCGATGTCCCTCACCAAGCAGAGATCGACCTTTATCACCGTCGGCTCGAGCCTGAGGATGTGCCATAGATCGATCTCCCCTGAGCCGACATCATCCACCGCAAGCCTGATCCCCCGATCGCGCAACGAGTCGACGAACCGTTTGGTGACCTCGTAGCTCTTGATCACCGCCACTTCGGAGAGCTCGAGAATGAGACGACCCGGGTCGAGATCGGCCACCGCGTCGAGGAGAAGAGAAGAAGTGAGGCTGGAGTCGGAGAGATTCAGGGCCAAGAACCCGTCGTGATTGGAAGGGGCGAATCCTTTTATCCCGGCTCTCATCGCAGCCAGCTCCAGGTCGATGCGAAGACCCGAGGAACCGGCCACCTCGAACCACTGTGGAGGCGTGGCAAACGGGAAACGGGCCAGGGCCTCGTAGCCAACTACCCGCTCCTCGCCGTTCCGGTGGGAGGCGATGTCCACGATTGGTTGGTAGACCATCTCCGGCCCGCCGATCCTCAACACTTCTTGGATCGCCTCCTTGGTCGGACGACCGGCGTGTGGGTCGATCACGACATCAGGAGCCTCGGAGTAGCTGTCGAACTCGAGGCTGACCTGGGGCAGCGACAGCTCGAAGATGGTCTCGCCTTCGTCACGCAGATACCGGACGTCTCCACCCATTGCTCGAGCCAGTCTCCGGGCGACAGATAGACCGAGACCCAGGGAGGGGAGGAGACGATCCGACTGCCGTGCCGAGTGGTATGCCTCGAAGAGGTCGTCGACCTCTTCTGGCGCGACCCCCTCACCGTCGTCGACCACTTCGATGACGACCTTGCTGAAACCTTCGCCGATCCGAACCCAGATGTTGTTACCGCCGAAGGCGACGGCATTCCTGAGCAGGTTGCGGACGACCTGGGTGACCCAGTGGCCATCCGCACTGGCGACGGCGTTGCCGCTGACGGTCAGACGTGCTCGTTGCTGGCTTGCCCAGTCTTGAGTGGCGTTCTCGACCACCGCTCGCAGGTCGACCGCTGCCGAATCGATCTCGATGTCAGCCAAGTCGAAGCGGGCGGCAATGAGAAGATCCGCCACCACTTGGGCAGTCTCGTTGGCCTGGATCGCCAGTAGTTCGATGATCTCGTTTCTGACACCGGCGCTCAGGTCACGAGACCTGTCGCGCAGGATCTCAGAGAAGCCCACCAGCGCAGCCAGCGGGTTGTTGATGTGATGTGAGGCGGCGTTGAGGAAGAGGTCCTTCTGACGACGCAGCTCTTTCTCCCTCTCCAGTTCGGCCGCCAGATCTCGGTCTTGCAGTTTCCGGTCGGTCTTCACTTGAAAAATGGGCATCGTCGGAGTCATCGACCATCCATGCTCGATGCTTGATAGGTCTCCCGGTCCGTGGAAACGTCTGGCGCCATTTGAGACAATTCGACCGAGGCGCGGTGTCGGGGATTCTGTCGCGCCCGCCAGATTCAAGTTCCGGACGGCCGATGTCGATTACCGGGATGTGAGTACGGCCCTGATCTCTCCCCACCATTTGCGGGCCTCTCCCGGTGACCTCATGGCAATCGCCCGATACTGGGAGTGGGAGCGGACCATCGCTAACGTGCTTCCCCGAGTCCTGAGCGAAGATGACATCAGTGTCCTGTTTCAGCCGATCTACCGGCTTCATCAGGGTCAGCCCGTGGCGCGAGGCTTCGAGGCCCTTGCGAGGTTTCCGGTCGCTCCGCTCATCCCCGTCGGGTTGTGGTTCCGAACCGCCAGTGACCTCATGATGCTCAAGGAGTTGGAGCTGGCTGCGATCCGTGCCGCGTTCGCGGCGGCGGTGAGGCTCTCAGAGGATGCCTTCTTCTGTGTCAACGCCTCGTTGGTGACCGTGCCAGATCTCATCGGCATCATCCCCGAGACCCTTCGGCACCGGTTGCTCATCGACCTGCCCTACGTCTCAGTCGATGACCGACGAGCCGAGGACCTCTTCCACGCCCTCCGTCAGGGTGGCGCCGGGATCGCGATCGATGACGTGCCTCTCGATGACCTACACGCGCTCCGCCCCACTCTGCTCCGCTTGCGGCCCGATTGCATCAAGGTCGACGTGCTCACCGGGCTCGCCGACAGCCAGATGGCGCGATTCAACCTCGCCGAGGGCTCGGCATGGTGTCAGCAGGCGGGGATTAGCCTGATTGCCGAGCGGGTGGAGAGGATGAGCGACCTCTCGGTCCTCAGCAGCGTGGGTGTGGAATGGGCCCAGGGTTACAGCCTCTCCCGACCCGTCGATCTGTGAAGTCACATGACTTCGAGCGCGCTTGACGTTTGACCGTGATCAGAAACGTCTGCTCAGGCTCCACCAATCGCCAGCCGGGTGTTCAACCAAGGTTCTGACTAGAGAACTTCGCGGGGGAGCCTTTGCGTTCGAATTGAGGAGCCACGGGAGTCTGGGAGCAACCGCCGCCCCGACCTCGCCTCTTTTCTCAGACATTCGTGAACGCGTGCTGGCGGAGGGGGTGGGATTCGAACCCACGAGACCCGAATGGGCCCAACGGTTTTCAAGACCGTCTCCTTAGACCGCTCGGACACCCCTCCAGGTGTCTAACCCCCTTGTCAGTGGCTTGTGACCGCCTCTGTTCGAGAAGCTCGACACGTTTGGGCCGCATTTGGGCCGCACCAGGTCACGGTGGTCGGTGCCAAGCGGTCCATCACTGAGTCGTAGGCGTCCTCGACAATGTGGGTGTAGACACTCAGCGTAACCACCGGCGAACTTCAGCCCGAGAAGACTTCGACTTCGATTGCTCCGGTGTTGCCTCCGCTCGAGGACTCGACATGGAACGTGAGCATGCGGCCGGTGAATGAGGCTTCGGAAGCAGTCGGCCCGGCCGGAAACGGCCCATACATGGTGCCGTCGACCTCCACCGTGAACGTTTCAGCAATGGCCGACCCGTCGCTCATCGACCTGGTGCGAAAACTGACGGCGGTGACATCGGTCACCTCTCCGAGATCGATCGTGATGAAGGCATCGTTGCCGTCGCCTCTCGACGACCATTCGGTGGCCAGGTCGCCGTCAACGGCGTTGGCCGCAGCGAAGTCGGCAGAGAACTCAGAGCTCACATCGACAACATTGGCGCCGGTCGCAACGTTGGGCCCAAAATCCCCTGTGGTCGCCGCCGATGGGGTGGTGAAAGTGAACACCTCGCTCCGATAGATGTTGCCGTCGGCGGCGACACCCTGGAGTCGGTACTGATACTCGGTATTGGGTTGGAGACCGGTCATCACCGCTCGATGATCGCTGTGACCGGCTCCGCCGCCCATGTCCTGGTCGGTGGCGATCGACCCGGACGGGCCATCGGTTCCGTAGGCCACCGCGCACACCGCATCCACGTTGGTGGTCACCTTCAAGGTGGCAGCGGTTCCGGACGGGTCGAACTCGATCACCGGATCGGAAGCGGCGATCTCGGAGAAGTCCCGAACGACCTCGCCGTCACCGGTGGAGCATGCGGCGGCAGCCAGACCGAGAATCAGGACCGGCAACAGAAAGCGGCGCATGGGATCCACGCTATTCGGTCTCGGCAATACGGGCTGCCCGTCCACGGCATCCTTGAAGGCCGCGCCTACCACGCCAGACACTATCGCTGATAGATACGCCGCAACCATCAGACCTGCTCCAACCATGGCGCCCCACAAGGCCCAGGCGGTGATGATCGATGAGCGCACTCGGGCTGTCCTTGCTGCATTCATTCGAGGTCGGACACTCGGTCACTTGGTCCGGAATCCACGACCGCTGGATTGGCAAAACCCTCTACGGCTGCCCTCATTGCCTGTTCGCTGGCCCGTATCAACGAGTTACGCATCGAGGCGGCCACGGCTTCGATGGCCAGGGGTTGGATTTGGTTGAGCTGTTCGATGATTGTGGGGAGCTGTTCTGCCGGCAACCCGGACTCCACATACGGCTCCCAGAGGTGTTCTTTGAAGAGCCGGACGAACCGGTCGGCGAGATCGTCTGTGACCTGTGCGGTGTGTTCGGCTTCGGTGATGACCGCGGTGAGGTCGATGCCTGTGTCGGCCAGTGCGGTGCCGATGCGGAGAAGTCTGTCATCGGCGAGCTCGAGGTGGTTGTCTCTCTGACTCAGGGCACCAAGGGCCTCGAGCCGTTGGAGAAGCTCTTCGTTGGCGGCAATGGCCGGGAAGAGTGATCCGAACTCAGTTCGGGACACAGTGACCGGTTCACCACTTGCCAGCAGGTCTATGAGACCTCTTCCAGTCTCCCAGGCGTGAACGAGCCTGCCTATTGCGGCGAGGGAATAGCCCTCGTCTTGGAGGCGTGCGATGAGTCGTAGCCGCTGTAGGTGGGTCTGGCCGTAGTAGCCGACTCGGCCCTCGATCTCGGGTCCGGGGAGCAGGCCGCGGTGCTGGTACATGCGGATCGTGGAGACCTTGACGCCGGCAGCCTCGCTGAGTCCATCGATGGTGAACCGCTCACCTACTTGTACTGCCATAAAGAACCTCTTGACCGTTTACTAACGAATAGGTTACACTGTGTTAGCACATGCTAACAAGATTGAAGCCGACATCGAAGCAGCGATCACACGACAGCTCGGGTTCTCGCCCCCTGGCTGTGTGGGTGGGTGGTGCTGCCTTGCTCCTGGCGGCCCTGTTGTGGCGGTTGAGGGACACAGGGCCCGGTTGGCGTTTGGCTGGGGCCGCCGGGGGTGGCTACGTGCTCTTCAAGCTGGCTGCGATAGCGGGCCCCCAGCGGACGGAGTTCGTGGCCTTGACATCTGAGGCGAAACTGTTGTTTGGGCTGCCGTGGCCCGGCTTCGACGCAGGACGATTCAAGACCCGGACGAACGACGGGAGCTCTCAGGACCGTCTGGTGGGTGGGGGCGTCCGACTACTGGCCGGGACATTTGTGATGATGGTCGCAGCGTCGAATCTCGACGAGTGGGGTGAGGCAGCAGCATGGCTGGGCGTCACCGGGATTCTCCTGATCGTGCACCTCGGTTACGCCGACCTGCTCACCTGGGTCGCAAGAGACCGTGGATACGCGGTGCGCCCTCTCTTCGACCGTCCCTGGGCAAGCCGCTCGCTCGCTGAGTTCTGGACAAGACGTTGGAACGTCGCCTTCGTCGAAATGGATCGGATCCTGTTCCTTCCGATACTTCGACGCTGGCTCGACCCACGAGCCGCCGCTTTCGGCGTCTTTCTGATATCCGGGGTACTTCACGAGCTGGCGATCAGCTATCCCGCCGGTTCCGGCTTCGGAAAGCCCATGGCCTACTTCGGGATACATGGCATCGCCGTCTACGCCGAGCGCACCATCGTTCGCGTCCACAACCGGCCTCTCTGGCTGGCTCGAACGTGGACAGTGCTCGTCGTTGTCATTCCCCTTCCCCTCCTGTTCCACGAGGCGTTCCGTACCGAACTGATCGTTCCGCTGCTCGAGGTCATCGGCCAGGTGTTGTCATGACAGTCGAACCTCTCCTCGATCTCGGACTCTGGATAGCCGCAGGGACCAACGCCGCACTATTGGCCGCCGGCCTCCAAGTCCCGGTCCGATATCGGTGGCGCCACCAAATGCAACACCTCGACTCGTTCACCGCGAAAGTCCTATGGGGTTATGCCGGATTCGTAGCCATGTCACTTCTCGCCTTCGCCGCCATCACAGCACTGCTACACGACGCCATGCTCTCCGGTGAGCAGTCAGCCGTAGTCATCGCAGGATTCATGGGCGTCTGGTGGACCGTACGGCTGGGCATCGACGTCCTTTGGTACCGACATCGCGACTGGCCTGAAGGGCTTCGCTACCTCTTCGCCCACGCATTGCTCATCGCGGGATTCACCGGATTAGCTGTCGTCTACTGGACGGTTGTCTTGCGGGCTTGATGGCCGATCTCGTCGACAGGCACCCGAGCTTCTGTCCGTGGCGAGAATACGTAGGCGGGACACCTCGACAGTCACCTTGGGTTATGGCGGAGGGGGAGGGATTCGAACCCTCGAGGAGGCGTCAACCCCCTACGGCATTTCGAGTGCCGCGCACTAGACCGGACTATGCGACCCCTCCGGGGGCGGTGGTGGGCACCGCCGGTTGTACGTTAAGCATCATGCCTCTGGGTCGGGCCGACGCACAACACTCAACGCAACAAGGCACCGCCTTCGGCGGCGCCGGCGGAGGGAGAGGGATTTGAACCCTCGAGGAGGCGTAAACCCCCAACGGCATTTCCAGTGCCGCGCACTAGACCAGACTATGCGACCCCTCCTGAGCGCCTACCGGGCCCGGCAGGCAGACAAAGGATAATCCACACTCGTGACTCATCCCATTTCCCCCGATGGCTTCATCGAAGCAATGCGAGAGGCGTTGACAGTCGCCTCAGAGAGCAGATCCAGCGGTGACGTCCCCGTGGGAGCGGTGCTTCTCGACGCCACCGGAGAAGTGGTTGCAGCCGATCGCAACCGACGCGAGGACCTGTCGGATCCGACTGCGCACGCCGAGATGCTCGTGCTCTCGGCGCGGGCTCGGCAATTGGGTGATTGGCGTCTGACAGGTCACACATTGGTGGTCACCCTCGAGCCTTGCGCGATGTGTGCTGGGGCAACGGTGCTGGCGCGGCTCGACCGCATCGTCTACGGAGCGGCCGACCTCAAGGCGGGCGCGGCGTGGTCGCTGTACAACATTCCCCAGGACCGACGGCTCAACCATCGAGTCGAGCTGATCGAAGGGGTTCTCAGAGATGAGTGCGCCGCGCTGTTGGCCGAGTTCTTCGCAGAGCGGCGTTGATTCAGGCTACGGCGGCGGCCGCTACCAATCTTCGATCCCAGATCGAATACACCGCCGCCCCCACCGCCAGCGCAATCGCCACCGCGCCAAACGCCACCCGGTAGTTGAAACCGTCGATCAGGAACCCGACGGCGGGAGCAGCCATGAGCAGGGCGATGTCGAAGATCGAAGTGAAGATCGACATCGCCGACCCTCGCTCCGCGGTCCGGGCGCGGGCCACGACCTGGCTGGTCAGAATGGGGAAGACTGCCCCGTGGGCGACACCGCCGAGAACGGCGGCAACGACCAGCAACGGCACCGAGCCGGCCACCGCAAGGAAGGCCAGGCTGAGCCCGTATGCCACCAGGGCGCTGACCACGAATTGTCGTTGCGGGATCCGGTCGTAGTAGCGCCCGCCGAAGATCCTCATCGCGGCCGCCGCCAGACCATATGCCCCGAAGAAGAGACCGGTCGACCCGATCTGGCGTTCGTTGACGTACGTCCGGGTGAAGGTGAACAGCGTCTCGAGCCCGATACTGAAGAAGAGGGTGACCCACCACATCGGCAGCAGGTTTCGCTGCACCAACGAAGCCCAAAAGCCGCGTCGGGGGCGGCGACCAAGCACCGGCAAGAGAGGGAGCCGCCACACCAACAGCCAAGAGGTGACACTCGCCGCCGAGGCGAGGATGAACAAGGCCGGGAACCCGTAGGAGTTGACCACCAGATCGCCGGCCACCCCACCGAGGGCGATCGGGAACAACCCCGAGAGACCAAACAGGGCAAGACCTTGGGTCCGATTCTCTATGGGTAGCGAGTCGGCGCCGTAGGTGAGCATCGTCGTGAAGAGAGCGATCTGCAGGACTCGCTGGGAGAGGAACAACACCCACAGCAGTGGACCCCAGATGGTCGTGGTGGCCAGGGCGAGGACCACTCCGGCATTGAACAAACCGGTCACCAACAAGACTGTCCGCCGGTGCGTGAGGTCGAGAATCCTGCCCAGTGCCGGACGGGAGGCGAGACCAAGGACTGCGGCCGCCGCGTAGAGAACGCCGATCAGCGACTCGGTGACCCCCAACCCGGAGAGATACCCGGGAAAATGGACCAGGAGGACAAAGGACACTTCCTGGAGCAAGGCGGCGGCAAAGATCTTGCCGAAGTTGGGGCCATAGCGATCGGACATCAGCCGCCGGACGGTACTGCAATGGAGCGCGACCCCTGTCGCGGTAGCCGTCCGGCCCCGGTAGCCTTCGACCCGATCGTGATAGGCGGGGCGCTAGGGGTGCCCTGAACCCGAAATCCTCTACATGCGGGGCTGAGTTCCCCGCCCGAGGGGCCACGTGGCGTCGCCTGACGATGGACACGGGACGTTGACGGTTGGGTCCTGCGCGGCGGAGCACCACGAATCGGGTCAGATCCGGAAGGAAGCAGCCCTAAGCGGATCGTTCCGGGTGACGCAGGGGAGCTTGACCCGAGTCCACGACCCATAGTCGGCGGCGTTCACAAGGCTTCGAAGGCGGGGTCACGATCAACCCGGCGCTGGTGCAGCGTGTCCCCCAATCGCTACGGTTTGCGCAAACGGGCCCCGTAGACGAAGCCGAACAGGCCCATGCGCCAGACCTCTTCAACGATCAGACCGTGACCGGCGAACAGCACCTCCGGTGGGGGGAGGGAGTCGAGAGACTTGTGCAAGTACCAGTACTCCCGGGGAGCGGCAGCAAAGAACAGCCCGACCAACGGGAGGACGATTGCGGTGCCCACGCGGTGGAGGGCATGGAGCGGGCCGTTTCGGGGGCGGGTCAGGTCGACCACGACCGCCGAGGACCCGGGTCGGAGCACCCGGTGGATCTCGGCGAGGGTCTTCTCCACCGAGGCGAGGTTGCGGAAGACGAACCCGCTGAACACCCCGTCGAAACTGGCCGCGCCAAATGGCAGAGCCTCCCCCACGCCGACCACCCGGTCGCGCACCGGGCTGAGACGCAACATCTCGATCACGGGGTCGAGACCCACCGCCGATCGGCCGTCGAAGTCAGTGGCGCCGGTTCCACAGCCCAGATCGAGCACCGAGCCCGGCTCCAGCATGCCGATGCCTCTCGCCCTCCACTTTCGCTCCTGGCCCAGGGAGAGGATCCGGTTGATCAGGTCGTAGCGGGCGGCGATCCGGGCGAATATCGGGTCGGAGACCTCACTCACGGTTCGATGATGTCGAACCCGGTATAACGCCGCAACGCCTCCGGTATGACCACCGAGCCATCGGTCTGCTGGTGGTTCTCGAGAATGGCGAGAATGGTGCGCCCCACGGCGCAGGCGGTCCCGTTCAGGGTGTGCAGGATCTCATTGCCAGACTCGGTCCGCAGCCGCACTTTGAGCCGGCGCGCCTGATAGTCGGTGGTGTTGGAACAGGATGTGATCTCGCGAAAGTTCTGCTCTCCGGGGAACCAGGCTTCGATGTCGTACTTCTTGGCGGCGGACGCACCTAAATCACCGGCCGCCACGTTGACCACCCTATAGGGAATCTCCAGCTCACCCACCAACTTCTCCTCCACCGCCAGAAGACGGTCGTGCTCAGCCGCCGACTCGTCGGGACTGGTGAAGACGAACATCTCGACCTTGTCGAACTGATGAACCCTGAAGATGCCCGCGGTGTCCTTGCCGTAGGTCCCGGCCTCCCTCCGAAAACAGGTGGAGAACCCGGCATACCGCAACGGCACCTCATCCGGGGTGAGGATTTCGTCGCCGTGATAGGCAGCCAGAGGGACCTCGGCGGTCCCGACCAGAAACAGCTCATCACGGGGGATCTCGTACACCTGCTCACGCGCCTCGGGAAAGAAGCCGGTCCCGACCAGGGCATCCTCCCTGACCAACACCGGCGGAATCATCGGTGTGAAGCCCTCCAACAGCATCTGGTCCATCGCCCAGCGAACCAGGGAGAACTCGAGCATGGCCCCCTTGCCCTTCAGGTAGCCGAAACGGCTCCCTGACACCTTGGCGGCGCGTTTGGTGTCGATGATCCCGAGTGACTCGCCGAGGGCCGAATGATCGCTCCCCTCGGTCATCCCCGCCCCCACCCGCCTTATCTCGAGGTTGTCTTCCTCGGAGTAGCCATCAGCCGCATCGGGCGCCACGAGATTGGGCACTTCGAGCCACGCCGTTTCGAACGCGGACTCCAACCGGTCTACCTCCGCCATCGCCTCCTTGACTTGTGATGCGAGTTCGGCAACTTCGGCGATGGCCTTGTCCTTGGCCTCGCCGTCCAGTTTGGCGATTTCCCGGCCCGCCTCCTTCTGGCCTGCCCGCAGCGTCTCGGCACGCTGACGGGCGGCGCGAACCTCGGCTTCGGTGGAGATCAGGGCGTCGAGATCGACCTTGGAACCACGACGCCTCAGCGACTCGCGGATCGCGTCGGGATCATCTCTGAGGAGTCGGGGATCGATCATGGCAGCGAATGGTACCGGTGACTCTTCAGCCGCTCTCATCCTCGTTGACCCTGAAGGTCAAACCCAACATGTTGTCCTCGAAGTCCAGGTCCAGGTTCAGCGCCTTGAGCTCGGCGACCACCTCATACACCTCACCTGGCTGGACGGTGAGACCCGCGAACAGCACTGTGGTCTGCTCCCCCGGCTCCAGGGTCGGGACCGTCTCGCTGAGCACCAACGGCTCGCCCACCCCACTCAGGGTGAGCTCGATGGGCTCGGCCTCATTGGCGACATTGCCCAGGTTGCTGACCACCACCGAGAACGAGATGGTCTCGGTGGCGGGGACGACCGCCTGGCTATCAGGGTCGACGCTCCACAGAGGAGTGGAGACGATCTGACTCACGGTGAGGCCGGGACGCAGTGCGATCCTGCTGTTGACCGAACGCGATGCCACCACATAGGCCTGGGAGAGGCTGAGGAGCTCGCCATCGGCAGGCATCATCACGACAGCGGGCATCGGCGCCACCGGCGCCGGCACCTCCTCGGTGGCGAGCAGGGCCACCAGGTCCAAATAGAGACGGTCACCGGCCCGGAGCTCGGCCATGGCGTTCGCTACGTTGTCGACCACCACCGTGTTGCTCGTTTCGTCGGCGGCGGTGAGGATTCCCGATGTGAATCTGGTGACTCCCTGGGCCCACGACTCCAAAGCCTGCCGGTAGAGGGCATTGGCCGCCACAAGCGACGCCGACGGGGGCCCGGCCTCGACCAGCTCCACCGCCACTTCCAGATCGGCATGGATGGCGTCGGTGGCCGTCACCAACTCGGTGCGCTCGATTCGGGCCAGCCGGGAGATGACGAGCCGAAGCGACTCTCCCTTGGTCGCCAAATCCGAGGCCTGGCCATGCATGGTGGTGAGATAGTCGAGTTCGGCGCGCGTGTCGGTCCCGGCGTCGGAAACCACGACGGCGACCACTGCGGCCGCAGTGAAAACAGCCGGCCACAGGAGGCGCCCGAGCACCCTACGCCGCGTTCGGGGCGGGTCGAAAATCACGGGGGGCGGGTTTGATGGGACCGAGCGCGAACCATAAAGGCCTTTCCAGAGCACCCTATGGTGCACATTGGGGAGGGATCGCAGTCCCTCACGATCTCACAGTGGGCGAGGTCGGACTTGAACCCCCAATGAGGCCAACAACCAGCAGCGCAGCAAGCCATCGGCGGCTCATGTTTTTAAGCTAGCTCCTGTGATGACCTAACCCCGTGTCGTCCGCCAGGGTGATGGGACCAGCTCCTGGGCGTGACCGGCGTCGGCTGAGGGGATGATGGCGTGATGGTCGTTGTGGAGGTGCCTGGATCCGCAACCACCACCTAGACTTGCGTGAGATGGTGCACTACCAGGACCGTATTACGACCGAGCCCGAAAAGCGCGGAGGCAAGCCAATCATCCGCGGGCTGCGTATCACCGTCTACGACGTCCTCGACTACCTGGCGTCAGGGATGAGCGAAGAAGAGATCCTCCGCGACTTCCCCGAGCTCGAGCAGGAGGACATTCGTGCTTGTTTGGCGTTTGCTGCAGATCGTGAACGCAAGCTCGTCTCCGGCGCGTGAAGCTGCTCCTCGATGCCAACATCTCACGTCTGCTGATACCCCGAATCTCTGAGTCGTTCCCCGACTCGTCTCATGTGGCCCCGCTCGGCCTTGGCGACGCGACCGACGACGAAATATGGGGATATGCGCTCGATCAAGGATTCGTCATCGTTTCGAAGGATGAAGACTTTCACCAGAGAGCACTGGTGTCCGGGCCACCTCCAAAGGTGATCTGGGTGCGGTTGGGCAACTGCACGACCAGAGACATCGAGCAGGCGATCCACCGCGGCCACGACAGGATCGTGGCCTTTCTTGAAGACGAGACCGCGGCTTTCCTGACTCTCGATTGACGGACTCGGCCAGCCCCGATCGAACACTCGTGCGATTGAAAGGGTTGCAATTGGGTTGCAATCGGGGGTTTCTCGACTCCGGGCAGAAACCCCTTACCGGTCGAAACCCATGGTGGGCGAGGGGGGACTTGAACCCCCACGATCTTGCGATCACAGGAACCTGAATCCTGCGCGTCTGCCAATTCCGCCACTCGCCCTGGTGCGACCCAAAATCGTACCGTTGAGGCACTGGTTCCGGTAGTCGGCGACACTGTCCCCCACCCACCGTAACCTCTCACCCGTGAGTCTGGTCCGAAGTCTCGAGAGAACCCTGGAGCGCCTATTCGAGGGCGCCACCGGTCGGGTCTTCTCGGGTCGGCTCCATCCCTCGGAACTGGCGGGACGGATTGCCCGGGAGGCCGATCTCAGCCGTTACCGCCACGAGTCGGGACCGGCTACCGCCAACAAATACCTCCTGACGGTGAACTCGTCCGATCTCGATGTCGACCCGTCGGCGCTGGAGGCCCAACTCGAGAAAGCCCTGGCCGAGCATGCCGCCTCTACCGGGCTCCTCTTCGAGGGGCCGCCCACGGTCCGAATCCGGACCTCCGACTCGGTCTCCACCGGGCAGTTCAAATGTGAGCCGTCGGTCGAGCCCGGAAGACTGCCCCGTTGGGCGCGGCTCACCGCTTCGGGCTCGACTTTCGAGATCGGCGCCAATCGGGTGACCATCGGGCGCTCCGACGAGGCGGATCTCGTGCTTCCCTTCGACGAAGTGTCACGCAAACACGCCCTCATCTGGCGGGCCGAAGGTCAGGCTTGGATACGCGACCTGGGATCGGCCAATGGCACCCTGGTCGACGGGAACGCCGTGGGCGATCGGCCGGTGCCATTGTCCCACGGCACCACCATCACATTTGCTGGTCGTCGTTACCGGTTCCTCGAGGGCTAGTCCGTGCCTGACATCATCCTCGCCCTGCTCCGAATCATCTTCTTGGGCCTGGTGTACCTCTTTGTCTGGCAGGTGGCCCGCGCTATCGGCTCACATCTAGGAATATCACTCAAACGACGCCGTCGGGAGGGCACCAAGCTGGTCATGGTCAAGTCCGAGACGCAACAGGGGACCGAGTTGGAGGTCGAGGACGTGACTGTGCTCGGCCGCTCGGCCGAGGCCGACGTGCTGTTGGACGACCCCTACGCTTCCGAATTCCACATGAGGCTGGTGGCCAACGAGAAGGGCTTGGTTCTTCACGACCTGGGGAGCACCAACGGGACCTATATCAATGGGAGACGCGTGACCGCACCCACCACTCTGCGCCGTGGGGATACGATCCAGGTGGGCAAAACGGTCATGGAGGTCCGATGAAATACGTCTGGGCTTCCGCCACCCACAAGGGGATGGTCCGCCAGAACAACGAAGACTCCCTCTACCCGGAGAAATCCGGTGAGTCAGAAGGTCCAGTGGTGCTGATGGTCGCCGACGGGATGGGCGGCCACGTGGCCGGCGAAGTCGCCTCGCGGCTTGCCGTGAACGCCGCGGCCTCGTCGAGCCTGGAACCTGGCGATCGGGTGGCGGCGGCAAATCGCGCCATACGCGAGGAGGTGGCTCGTCGACCGGATCTGGAAGGAATGGGCACCACCATGACCTTGGTCGAGCTCACCCCCGAGGGTGTTGCCCACTTCGGGCATGTCGGAGACAGCAGGGCGTACCTGTTCCGCGACGACGCCCTGAAACAGCTGACCGCGGATCACACCGTCGCCGCCGAGATGGTGGCGTTGGGCCAAATCACTGCCGAAGAGGCAGAAGACCACCCGCGCAGCCACATGATCGTCCGCTGTCTGGGTCTCACCCGCTTCGTGAACGTCGACGAGATCGAGCTCGAGCTGGAGCCGGGAGATCGGATCCTGCTCTGCTCGGACGGGCTCAACTCGATGGTCCCCCAAGCGACCATCTCCCAGACTCTCGGTGAAGGAACCGCAGACGAGGTGGCTTGGAGGCTTATCGAGCTGGCCAACAAGGCCGGCGGCCATGACAACATCTCCATCATCCTCATCGACGTCCTCTCCTGACCTATGACCCGTAACGCAGAGGGCGCGACCATCGTGGCGGCTTCGGTGCTTGCCGGTTTTGCCGTCTCTTTGGTGAACTTCGCCCGCGATCGAAGCATCGACGCTCAGATCGCGCTCACCTTCCTGGTATTCCTGATGGCGTTCGGCGGCCTCCACCTGGCGGTACGTGCCTTCGCCCCCAAGGCCACGCCCCTTCTCCTGGCCCCGGTGGCGGCCTTGACCGCCCTTGGCTTCTTCCAGGTATACCGGCTCGACCTGGCGCTGGGCACCAACCGGGCCGGGCTGCAGAGATGGTGGATCCTGATCGGGGCCGGCGTCGCTGCTCTCACCCTCGCCCTGCTGGCGCGAAGGTCGATCTCGGTGCTCCGCCGTTACCGAAACATCACGCTGATGGTGTCTTTCATCCTGCTCCTTCTCCCCAATCTCCCCTCCGACTGGGGTTTCCCGCTCCGTGGCCTCGAAGTGAACGGGTCGAGATTGTGGATCATCCTCGACGTGGGATTCACCAGTCTCCAGTTCCAACCGGCGGAGCTGGCCAAGCTGGGGCTGGTTGCCTATGTCGCCGGCTATCTGGCCGACCACCAGCGCGCTTTGCGCGAAGCTCGCCGGCATCTGGGGCCGATCCGTTTCCCCGAGCCACGCCAACTGATCCCACTCCTCGTCACCTGGGGGATCAGTGTGCTGATCCTCATCTCGCAAAGAGATCTAGGGGCGTCTCTTCTCCTGTTTGTCGGCTTTGTGCTCCTGCTCTATGCCGCCACCGGAACCACCGGGTACTTGGTGACGGGGACATTTCTCGGGCTGGTCGCCGCCGTCGCCTCGTTCCTGGCCTTCGGTCATGTCGAACGCCGGGTTCTCGCCTGGTTGTCACCCTTCGAGCACTACCAGGACGAGGGGTATCAGATCGCCCAGGGGCTGTTCGCCATGGGAACCGGCAGCCTCACCGGCTCAGGCCCGGGGCTGGGGAGACCCGACCTGATCCCCAACGCGTCCACGGACTTCATCTTTGCTGCGGTCGGTGAGGAACTGGGGTTCGCCGGCACTGTCTCGGTACTTGCACTGTTCGCTCTTGTCGTGACCGTCGGGCTCGGCATCGCCTTCCGCAGCCGTGACACGTTCCGCAAGCTGCTCGCCGCGGGTCTCACCTTCGTCCTGGCCGTTCAGACCTTTCTCATCATCGGCGGGATAGTCCGCCTGGTCCCCCTCACCGGCATCACCCTGCCCTTCATGTCCTACGGAGGCTCCGCACTCGTGGGCAATCTCATCCTGATCGCCCTGCTGCTGCGCATCAGCCACGAGGAAGCACCATGAACGGCCCGATTCGCCGTCTCTCGGTCGGGATCTTCACCTCCTTCTTCGTCCTGTTGGTCGCGGTGACGTGGATCCAGGTGATCAATGCCGACGCTCTGAAGGCCGACCCCCGCAACTCACGCCCCGCCCTCGCCGACCGGGGCAAAGAGAGAGGTCTGATAGTGACTATCGATGGGGTCGTCGTCGCCCAGTCAGTGGAAGACCCGGACGACCCGCGTTCGTTCATCCGCCAGTATCCCGCCGGGGAGGCCTTCGCCCATGTGGTCGGGTACAACTCCTTCCTGGTTGGCTCGTCCGGTCTGGAGAACGCCCATGCCGGGGACCTGCGATCGAAACGAGACCTGACCATCAGCGACCTGGTAACGGTCATCCTGGGCAGGGATCTCCGCCCGGAGAGCGTCGAGATGACCATTCACTCCGAGCTGCAGTTGGCTGCCTACCAGGCCTTGGGGGGACAGAAGGGTGCGGTGCTCGCCCTCGACCCGAGGACCGGAGCGGTCCTGGCCTCCGTCTCGTCACCGTCCTTCGACCCCGAGTCTCTGCTCGGACCCGACACCGCGACAGCCTGGGAGAGCCTGTTGGCCGACCCCGACCGGCCACTGAGTGACCGGGCGACCAGGGAGATCTTCCCGCCCGGATCGACCTTCAAGACCGTGGTGGCTTCGGCGGCGGTCGATACCGGCGAGGCCGAACCAAGCACCGTCTTTCCCGACCCGGGCCAGTTCGAGCTCCCCGGCTCGACGGCAACGATCTCCAACGCAGGTGGCGGTGTTTGCAACGACGGGCAGGGGATAACCCTGCTCAAGGCATTCGTGGTCTCCTGCAACACGGTGTTCGCCGACCTGTCGGTGCGTCTCGGCGCCGAGAACGTGGGCATCACCGCCAACGCCCTCGGATTCAACACCGATATCCCCTTCGCCTGGACGATTCCCCGGGCGGCCTACCCGATCGAAGACCTGGCCGAGGATGATGCCGCCCTGGCCCAGAGCGGCATCGGGGAACGTGACGTGCGGGCCGCGCCGTTACACATGGCGATGGTGGCGGCGGCGGTGGCGAACGATGGAGTAACCCCGACCCCCTATCTGGTCAACCGCATCTTTGATGCTGACGGGAACACGGTGGAGTCGTTTCAACCAAGCCCGATCGGCCGGGCAATGGCTCCGGCCACAGCCTCGATCATGTCCCAGATGATGGAACGAGTCGTCACCGAGGGAACCGGCAGGGCTGCGGCAGTTCGTGGTGTCCGCGTCGCCGGAAAGACGGGGACCTCGATGGGCCCCGACGGTCTGCCCAACCCCTGGTTCATCGGCTTCGCACCGGTCGAGGATCCTCAGATCGCCATCGCGGTCCTCATCGAGGGCGGTGGAGATCTGGGCGAGTCCGCCTCCGGGGGCGCGGTCGCAGCACCCATCGCGGCCCGCCTGTTTGAGGTCTGGTTTCAGAGATCCCCATAGGTTGGATATCAACCGTTCCTACAATCCATCGACTTCCATGGAATCCCAGACAGCCCTCACCGATCGTTACGTGATCAGCTCGCACCTCGCCCGCGGCGGGATGGCTGACGTGTACGAGGGAATCGACACCCTTCTCAACCGCAGGGTGGCGATCAAGGTGCTCCACTCGCAGTACTCGGCCGACGAGGCCTTCGTGAAGCGGTTCCGTCGTGAGGCGCAGGCCGCGGCCAATCTGAGCCACCCCAACATCGTCGGCATCTATGACTGGGGCCAGGCCCAGAACACCTATTTCATCGTGATGGAGTTGGTCGACGGCCGCTCCTTGCGCGATGTGCTCCGGTCTGACGGCGCCCTCCTGGCACGGAGGGCTACCGAGATCACCGCCGAAGTCGCCGCCGCCCTCTCAGTGGCCCATCAAGCGGGTCTGGTCCACCGCGACGTCAAGCCCGGCAACATCCTGCTGGCCAAAGACGGAACGGTGAAGGTCACCGACTTCGGAATCGCCCGCGCCTGGGATGACAGCCAGGAATTGACTCGCACCGGGGCAGTCATCGGCACCGCCACCTACTTCAGCCCCGAGCAGGCGCAAGGGGCGGCCGCCGACGCTCGCAGCGACGTCTACGCCCTGGGAGTCGTTCTCTACGAGATGCTCACCGGGCGCCCGCCCTATACCGGCGACAGCCCGATGTCGGTCGCCTTCCAGCATGTCTCGACCGAAGCGGCGCCGCCGAGCTCACTCAACACTGATGTGCCGCCTTCGCTGGATTCGGTGGTGGCCAAGGCGATGCGCAAGGACCCGATTGCCCGCTATCAGACGGCCGACGAGATGAGGGCGGATCTGCACTCGGTGCTCAGGGGCGAGCCGGTCGGCATGCCGGTCCCAGTCCCGGTCCCGAACCCCGGCAACGGCGACAATTCCACCAGGTTGATGACCAGCACCGTTCCACCGGCCACTATGCCGCCCGACGAGGTCTACCGCGGTCTCGAGGAAGAGCCACGCTCCCAGATGCCGTTCATCCTCACCGCCTTCGGGCTGCTGATCGCCCTGGGCATCCTCTTGTTCTTCCTGTTCCGACTTGCCGGAGGTGGGGAGGACGAACCTGAGCTGATTTCAGTACCCGATCTGACCGGTCTTACCCAGCAGGAGGCTCTCGACCGACTTCAACTAGACGAGTTCCAGTGGAGAGTGTTCTTCGAGCCCAGCGACACCGAAGATGTCGACACGGTCACTCGAACCGAGCCGCCGGCCGGAACCGAGGTCGAGTCCGGCTCGACAATCGACGTCTTCATCTCTTCGGGGATCGAGGAGTTCCCGGTTCCCCCTCTGGTCGGCCAGACCCTGGAGAACGCGGAGCGGCTGCTCGAGGAGGCCAATCTCACATTGGGCACGGTGGACGAGAGACCCGACCCCGACCGCGCCGAGGGCATTGTCATCGAGCAGACGCCGTCGGCCGGGGTCGAGGTGGGACGCGGGGCGCCGGTCAACGTCGTGGTGTCCACCGGGCCCGAGCTGGTCATCCTCCCCGATCTCACCGGGCTCAGCGAGCGTGATGCTGTCGCCGTGCTGAACCAACTCGGGTTGCGTTTCACCTTTGGGAACGAGGAGCACTCGAGCACGGTGGCAGAGGGCCTCGTGATTCGGACCGATCCGGTGGCCGACACCGAGATGCGGTCGGGGGACACGGTTCTGCTCGTCATCTCCCAGGGCCCGCCACCGGTGGAGGTACCCAACTTGGCAGGGCTCACCCCCGGACAGGCAGAGGACATCCTCGACGACCTGGGTCTGGAGTTGCAGGTGTCGGGCACAACCCAGCCGGTCGCCGACCCCGGTCAGGATGGTGTGGTCGTCTCCCAGGTCCCCTCGGTCGGCGCCACCGTCTTCCCCGGTGACATTGTGCGGGTGACGCTCGGCGAGTTCACTCCGCCGCCCACCACCACCACGACTTCGACGACGACCACCACGACTACACCAACGACGACGACCGCGCCCTGATCGACCTCAGCGGTAGTTGGTGGTCATCAAGAAGCCGGCAGCTATGGCAACGAGCCCTGCCACCAGCACCAGCTGGCTCCATTCGAACACGAATCGGAGCAGCACCAACAGCACGCCGAGGACCATGAGACCGGCCATCACACCCACGTACCAGGTGGGGCTGGGCTCCTTGGCCTTGACCGACGCCATTGCCGCCTTGGCCGATGAGGGAGGGCTCTTGGGCTTGCGTCTCTTCGACTCGGGCACGAAATCGAGCGTAGTCGCTCAGAAACCGGGATACAGCTGAGTTACACGCATGTAGTTCTCCACATCCTGGGGAGAACTCGTGGGAAAACTACACCTCTGTGATTAGTCGATGTCAGGCCGGCCGCCACACCGGATCCATGTCTTCCCGACAGTGGCGTGGCGGCGCGTCGTCTTGGACGTTCATCGCCCTCATCGTCAGCTCTGCCCCGCAAACGGAGCACTTGAAGTCCTGATCGACGGCAACCACATCCTCGGGGTTCACCTCAGGTGGCGGAGTCGACAGCATCCGGATCACAGCCAACGACCCTCGCCATATCAGGTATCCGAGGGCGAGGGCCAGGATCACGTTGAACGCGGTGCTGCCGGTCATGTGCCCAAAGTACCAAGCAACAACTACTCGGGAACCACCGCGATCGCCTGCAACTCCAGAACCAGGCGGGGATCGGTGGCCAGCCTCACTACCTCCACAGTTGTACTGGCGGCCCGGTGCTCACCCAGATGCTCGGCTATCACCCGGTTGATCGCGTCCTGGTTCAGATCGATGTCGACGATGAACCTGATCAACTGCACCATCGAACCGAAGTCTGCCCCGGATGCGGTCAGGACCGCTCCCAGGTTCTGCATCGTCATCTCCGCCTGCAGCCCGGCGTCATCCGGTATCTGCTCGAACTCGGCCGGGACGTGTGGATGGGAGTGATAGACCGGAGCCGCGGTCACTCCGGAGACGAAGACCAGGGAGCCGCCACGCACCTTGATCGCCGGTGTGTAGGGCATGTTCCAGCGCGGGTCGTTGCCCTCGACATGTATCGCTTCGATCTGCATCCTTGCTCCTTGCGACAACCCCGCACCCTAACCCTCGCTGCCTCGGCGGATGAGTGGCATCACACACCGGTGTCGATCTCGACACATCCCGCTTAAGTAGGGCTGCACGTTATCGGTAAAGTGAGTAGCTTCACTGAACACTGTCGGTCATCGAGCGTTCACGGACGCAGGAGGAGAATCCGATGAGACCACGCAGGAGTTGGACCTATCTGACCTTGATCACAGCCCTGGCATTGGTCATCGCCGCCTGTGGCGGCGACGAAGGCGGGGGCACAACCACCCTGGGCACTGGCACCACCGTGGCGTCGTCCACCACGCAGGGGGGGACGGAGACGACGGCCGCCACCGAGACCACGGCTGCCAGCGGAGAGCCGATCCGGGTGGGAAGCACCCTGGCCCTGACCGGTTTTCTCGCCGCAACCGCGGCCATCCACAAGGTCACTGGCGAGGTGTTCGTCGACCGGATCAATGCGGCCGGAGGACTGCTCGGACGACCGGTGGAGTGGGTTCTCCTCGACGACGAGTCCACCCCTGACCTGGCCGCCGCCGCCTACGAGCGGCTGATCACCGAGGACGAGGTGGACCTGATCCTCGGGCCCTACGGAACAGGCAACATCACCGCGGCGATGGCCGTGGCCCAGCGGTACGGATATGCGTTCCCCCATCACACCGCCAGCCTCACCTATGCCTACACCTACGAGTGCCAATTCAGCTCGTGGTCGACCGGGTTGCACCCGAACATCACCAACCCCAACCTCCTCTACGACGCCCTGGAGTCGACCGGGACCCCCCCGGAGACAATCGGCTTCGTGGTCAACGAGTTCCCGGGCACGATGTTCATCTCCTACGGGCAACCCGACACCGACGAGGGCGGTGCAGTGGCGGAAGCTGAAAAGCGGGGCTGGGAGGTGGTGCTCGACGTCACCTTCCCGACCGCGACCTCCGACTGGGGGCCGCTGGCCGCCCAGGTGCGTGATGCCGATCCCGACTTCCTCTACATCGCCGGATTGGGTGTGGACGCTCCCAACCTGGTCACGGCGATGCAGGCGATCGACTACAGCCCTGACGGCATGTTCGTCCAGTGGCCCGCCCCAGGTCCGGTGCTAGCGACGGAGGGAGCCGACGGGATGATGTCGGTGACCATCTTCGAAGAGCATCCCCCGTTCACCGACGACCCAGAAGCGGTCGAGGTGGCCGGGATGATCGATGCGGCGCTCACCGAGGCCGGGGTACCTTATGCCAAGGTGGAAACCCAGGCTGCCGCTTCGTGGACCGCCTGGGAGTACCTGCAGCAGGCTGCCGAAGGAGCAGGAAGCCTGGACCAGCAGGCGATGTGTGACTGGCTCGTCGAGAACGGTGCCCAGACCTTGTTCCACGGAGACATCGAGTTCTTCCCCGAAGAGCAGAACTACTTCGAGGATCTCTCCAAGATCAAGCAGGTCCAGGACGGTGAGTGGTACACCGTGTACCCCGAGGAGTTCGCCGCCCCAGACCGCTCGGTCGAATTCAGCCCGGGGGGCTGATCCTTGCAGCTATCCCGCCCGGCCCCCGCCGGGCGGGATAGCCTCGACCGCGACCAGGGAAGGACAGTTGGAACTACTCGCGCAAGGAATCGTCTCCGGGATCCTGGTGGGCGGTCTCTATGCGCTGATGTCGATCGGGATCTCCCTCTCCTGGGGAGCCCTCAAGATCATCAACCTGGCCCATTTCAGCTTCATCCTGCTCAGCGCCTACATCGTCTACCAGCTCACGGTGAGCTTCGAGGTCGACCCCCTGCTGATGGTCCTGGTCGTTGCGCCACTGTTCTTCATGCTCGGAGTGCTGGTGCAGATGTTCTTTCATCTGGCCAAGGTCGACGAGTTCAAGTCTCTGATCGTCACCTTCGGGCTCTTCATCATCTTCCAAAGTGTGATGCAGACGATTTGGAGCGCCGACTTCCGCCGCATCGGGCCGGTCCTAAACCCCTACGAGACCCAGTCGTTCTTCGTCGCGGGCATCGCATTCCAACTTCCCCAGCTCGTCGCTTTCGTCGTCGCCCTTCTCATCGCCGGCGGTATGTGGCTCACATTCACTCGCACCTACTTCGGCAAGGCGGTGCGTGCCGTGGCTCAAGACCCGGAGATGGCGCGCGCCTTCGGGATCGACTCCCGTCGTGTGGCCGTAATCCTCTCGGGGCTGTCAACGGCTTTCTCTGCGTTGGCCGGTGTCTTCATCGCCATCGGCCAGACCATGTTCCCTCAGCTGGCGGTGGCCTGGTTCGGCATCGTCTTCCCCATCGTCATCCTGGGAGGGCTGGGCAACAGCCTGGGGACCCTCACCGCCGGGGTGATCATCGGGGTGGCCGCCGGCGTCTCCAGTGTGCTCTGGGGCCCTTTGTCGGCGCCGCTGGTCACGTTCACCATTCTCATCGTGGCCCTGCTCTTCCGGCCTGAGGGGCTGATCACCAAGCGGAGCATTGCGTGAGCGCTCGGGTCCGGGCCCTGGTCGGGTTCGCCGCGGTCGCCCTGATCCTCGGGTTCGCTCCCAACATGCAAGAGAGCCTCGAGTTCCCCCGCTTCTATTTGATCTTCCTGTTCACCATGTTCTTCTGGATCGCCCAGGCCTCCAGTTGGAACATCCTCACCGGCTACTCGGGCTACTTCAGTTTCGGTCAGGGGGCCTTCTACGGGGTCGGCGTGTACACGGTCGGGGTGCTCGTGGTGAAACAGGGTTGGTCATTCATGACAGCCTTGCCGGTGGCCGGTCTCCTGGCGGGGCTGACCGGGCTCTTCCTCGGTCTGGTGGTGTTCCGAGTGCGACGGCTCACCGGGGAGATCTTCGCCCTGACCACGCTGGCCATCGCCTTCGTCCTCGCCTCGGTGGCTCGGCTGAGCCCTTCCATCGACGGTGGGACGGGCATCTTCATGACCGGCACGCCGCTTCCTGGGTTCCTCGGGGAGTTCACCACGGCGGCCTACCGACTCACCCTGGCCATAACCCTCATAACCGTCGTTGTCGCCTACCTGATCCATGACTCCCGTTTGGGCTGGGGCCTGTTCGCCATCCGCGACGACGAGCCGGTGGCGGAGGGGCTCGGCGTCCCCACCTTCCGATACAAGATGGTGGCATTGGGAGCCAACGCCCTGCTCGCCGGGCTGATGGGTGGGGTTTGGGCACTGCAACTCGGCTTCGTGACCGTCGACGACGTGTTCAACATCCGGGTCCCCCTCTTCGTGATCCTGATGAGCGTCCTGGGCGGGATGCAGCATTGGATGGGTCCCGTGATCGGGGCAGTGATCATCACCACCCTCACCGACCGGCTCAACAGCGCGGGTCTCACCGACGTGAACCAGATCATCATCGGCGGGATGCTGGTGGTGCTCGCTCTCGCGGTGCGTGAAGGTGTCTACGTGCGAATGAGGCGGAGATGGGTGACCACCGCGGTCTCGTTCTTCGGCGTCCTGGGACTGGCCAGGCTTCTCGACCTCAACGATTCGTTGATCAGCGACTTCGCCTACGCCATGGTGGCCACGGTGGTCATGATGCTGGTACCGGACCGGGTCTGGGCGCGGTTCGGGGAACTATTCGGCCGATCACATCCCGCCGAAGAGCCCATTGGGGCCGAGGACCTGACCAGGACCGGGCCTTGAGCATTCTCCAGGTGACCTCGGTCGGCAAGCGGTTTGGCGGGGTGGTGGCCGTCGACGAGATCTCCCTGCAGGTCGAACGAGGGGAGATCCTGGGCCTGGTCGGGCCCAACGGATCGGGAAAGTCGACCTTGATCAACCTGCTCTCCGGCTTCTATCCCGCTGACAAGGGCCTGGTCGTCTTCGACGGGAATGACGTTGGCGAGCTCGCTGCGCATCGCATTGCTGCCTTGGGCATTGCGCGAACCTTCCAGATCCCCCGGCCCTTCCACACCATGACTCCCCGGGAGAACATCGCGGTGAGCTACATGTTCGGTCGCAGTCCTCACAACTTGGTCGAGGCGCGTGCGGCGGCCGAGGAGTGGCTCGCATTCACTGGGCTGGCCTCGGTGGCTGACGTCGGCGTAGACCAACTGACCCTGCATCAGCTCAAATTCCTCGAGCTGGCCCGGGCCCTGGCCACCCATCCCACCCTGCTCTTGCTCGACGAGGTCCTGGCCGGGTTGAACCCGACCGAGATCAACCAATCGATGGAGATGATCCGAAGGATCAACGACCGGGGGATCACCCTGGTCATCGTCGAGCACGTCATCCGGGCCATCACCGCACTGTCCAGTCGGATCGTGGTGCTCGACCAGGGTCGGGTGGTGGCCACGGGCGAGCCACGTGAGGTGATGTCCGATCCGGCGGTGGTCGCCGCCTATTTGGGGACGAAGAGGCGCGATGCTGCAAGTTGACGGTCTCGGAACCGGCTACGGCAGGGCCCAGGCTCTGCACGACGTCTCGCTGCGGGTAGAGGACGGTGAGATCGTCACCATCCTCGGTCCCAATGGCGCCGGGAAGACCAGCCTGGTCAACGCCATCGCCGGTGTGCTTCGACCCTGGGGAGGCTCGGTCACCTTCGACGGGATCGAGATGACCACACTGCCCCCGCACCGGGTGATCGAGCATGGGATGGCCCTGGTGCCCGAGGGTCGCCGAATCTTCCCCAAGATGACTGTGACCGAGAACCTCGACCTAGGCTCCTACACCGCCACCGCCAGACCCGGGCATGACGCTGCTCTCGAATCGGTTTACCGGATCTTCCCCAGGCTGAAGGAACGTCACCGCCAGGTGGCGGGGACCCTCAGCGGCGGTGAGCAACAGATGCTGGCCATCGGGCGAGCCCTCATGGCCCAGCCCCGGGTCCTCCTCCTCGACGAGCCTTCGCTGGGCCTCGCCCCGATCGTCGTCGAGAACATCTTCGAGGTGCTCCGCGAGGTGAATGCGACCGGGGTTTCCATACTGCTCGTCGAGCAGAACGCGGTGGAGGCCCTCGACATCGCCGCCCGTGGGTACGTATTGGAGGAAGGCAGAGTGGTTGGGGAAGGCACCGCCGCCGAGTTGGAACAGGACGAGCGTCTTCGCAAGGCCTATTTAGGGCTCTAGGCCGGGCGGACCAACCCCCCTCGCCCTCGCTACCGCTCGGGCGGTCCCCCCTTCGGAAAGGGGGGACAACACGTCATCCGGACCGCTGACCCCTCCCAAGCCGGGCGGACCGACCCAATTCGACGGGGGGGTGCTGGTACGTCCTTCAAGCCACAACGGCGATAGCGTCGACCTCGAGGAGGAGGTCGGGCAGAGCGAGACGCTCCACCCCGAGCAGGGTGCTGGCCGGGGGCGGGTCGACGTTGAACACCTGGTCCCGGACCCTACGGATGACCTTCAGCTTGTCCATGTCGTGGTCGACGACATAGATCCCGACCTTGACCAGATCCGACGGTGTCGCTCCCGCCTCGGCCAGGGCGGTGACCAGATTGGTGAAGACCTGGTGGGCCTGTTTCTCCAGGTCTCCTTCGCCCACCAGCTGCCCCTCCTCGTCCCAGGCAACCTGACCGGCGATGTAGATGGTGGTGCCTCCCGACACCTTGACTATCTGCGAGTAGCCGGGAGCGGGAGGCAATGTTGAAGGGTTGAGTGCTGACTTCTCCATGATCGACAGGCTATAGATCCGCCACGACCGGGAGGTCGGATACGTGGGCGATCTCGCCTCCGACGACGGTCAGCACCGATTCGATGTGGCGGATCTCGTGCTCGGGCACAGTGAGCGGGTCATGAGAGAGGACGACGAGATCGGCATCGCTCCCGGCTCGCAGATTGCCCCGGGTGTCTTCCTCGAAGGAGAACCAGGCGCTGCCCCTCGTGTAGAGACGGAGCGCCTCATCACGGGTGAGCCGCTGTTCTTCGACCCTGGCCGGCGAGCCGTCACTGTTCTCACCCGACACCATCCACCAGATGCACGCCCACGGGT
>DASWKK010000087.1:0-5192 GCA_036396655.1 Acidimicrobiia bacterium | reverse complement strand
CAGGCCGAGGTCGTTGTGACAGTGGGTGGAGACCACGATGTCATCCCGGTCGCCCTTCACCTCCTTCACGACCCGACGTATCAATGCGGCATAGTCGGAGGGGGTGGCGTAGCCGACTGTGTCCGGGATGTTCACCGTGGTGGCCCCGGCATCGACCGCGCTGGAACACACGGATACCACGAAATCGGGGTCCGATCGGGTCGCGTCCTCTGGGGAGTACTCCACGTTCTCGGTGTGTTCGCGCGCCCGACCCACGTTGGCCTTCACCGCCGTGATCACCTCTTCTTCGCTCATCCGCAGCTTGTGCTGCATGTGAATCGGCGAGGTCGCCATGAACACGTGGAGGCGGGGGTCCGCCGCATAGCGGATCGCCTCCCAAGCCCGATCGACGTCACTGGTCTGGGCTCGGGCCAGGGCAGCGATGGTCGGTCCTTGCACTTCCTGAGCGATGCGTTTCACACTTTGGAAGTCGCCTGGGGATGCGATCGGGAACCCGGCTTCGATGATGTCGACACCCAGCTTGGCCAGCTGGGAGGCAATCATCACCTTCTGGTCGGGGCCGAGGGCTATGCCCGGGGCTTGTTCGCCGTCTCTGAGGGTGCTGTCGAAGATCTTTACTTGGTTTGGCATGGATGCTCCTGAATGTGGGGTGGTCTCACTGGGCGCCGGTCTGCCTCTGGGTGGCTTTCCGGCTATATAAGAGCGAGACCGAAGAGACCCTGTCGATTCAGGATGGACAATGTGAGGAGGGTCGGGGCGCCGGTCATTTGCCGACTCCAGCAATAGCCGCGGCCGGGGTCAACGCAGACTCCCGTCGCATCGCGATCCGGCCGGACTTGACCAAGTCGACCACACCGTAGGGCGAGAGATGGTCGAGAAAAGTGTGCAGGTGTTGGGGGGTGCCGGCGACCTCGAAGGTGATGGCGGTGGTGCTGATGTCGATCACCTTGGCGTCGAAGAGCGAGGCTGTGTCCCTCACTTCGCCCCGGTTGGTCGGTTGCGCGCTCACCCGCACGATCATGACTTCTCGTTCCAGCGCTTCGGCCGGCTCCATCTCCTGCACCTTGAGCACGTTGACCAGCTTGTTGAGCTGCTTTTTCATCTGCTCCAACTCTGGTGCGTCGACGACAAGGGTGATCCGCGAGAGCCCCTCGCGATGGGTGGGGCCAACCGCCAGCGAGTGGATGTTGAATCCCCGGTTGGAGAACATCGCCGAGATCCGGGCCAGGACCCCCGGCTTGTCTTCAACGAGAGCGGTCAGCGTGTGTTGCATCACAAGTCCTCGCGCCGCATGACCACGTTGTCGTTTGATCCACCGGCGGGGACCATCGGGAAGCACATTTCTTCGGGATCAACCACGACTTCGAGGACGACGCTCTTGTCGTTGATCGCCAGCGTCTTCTCGATGGCCGGGTCGATCTCCGAGGGGTGGTCGACCCGGAGGCCCACGCATCCCATCGCTTCCGCCAGCTTGGGGTAGTCCGGGCAGTGGCCGCCGAGCTCGACGGCCGAGAGCCGACCGCCGTAGAACAGGTTTTGCCACTGCTTGACCATTCCGTAGCCACCATTGTTGAACACGATCACCTTGATCGGGATGTCCTCGGTGGTGGCGGTGATCAACTCCTGACATGTCATCTGGAAGCAACCGTCACCGTCGAGGGCGATGACCAGGTCGTCAGGCCTCGCTGCCTTTGCCCCCACGGCGGCAGGGAGGGCAAAACCCATGGTTCCCAGGCCACCGGAGTTGATCCAGGTTCGGGGGTGGTCGAATCCCCAGAACTGCGACGCCCACATCTGATGTTGACCAACGCCGGCCGTGATCACGGCCTCGCCGCCGGTGATCGCCCGGAGACGCTCGATGAAATGCTGAACCTTGATGGGGCCATCGGGACCCTGCTCGTAGTAGAGGGGATGGTCCTCCTGCCAAACACCAAGCTGCTCGAACCATTCGGCTCGCTCGGGGGAGTCGGAAAGCTCGCGACGGGCACCAAGGGCCGAGAGCAGGTCGGTCAGCACCGATCGGGCGTCCCCCACGATGGGGACGTCGGCAGCCCTCACCTTTCCGATCTCGGCCGGGTCCACGTCGACGTGGATGACTTTGGCGTCGGGGGCGAAAGCGCTGGGGTCTCCAGTGACCCGGTCGTCGAAGCGGGCGCCAAGGCTCACCAGGAGGTCCGACTTCTGGATGGCGGTGGTCGCGGTGTACAGGCCGTGCATGCCAGGCATGCCGAGAGCGAGGCGGTGACTGTCGGGGAAGATCCCACGCGCCATGAGGGTGGTCACCACCGGGGCGTTGACCGCTTCGGCGAACGCGAGCAACTCCGCGGAAGCGTTGGCCTTGACCACGCCGCCGCCAACGTACAAGACGGGTCGTTCCGCTTTCTCGATCAACTCGATCGCAGCCCGGATCTGCATCGGGTGGCCCGAAACGGTCGGCTTGTAGCCGGGCAGGTTGTCCAGGGACGGCTTGGTCCAGGTAGTCAGCTGATTGAGGACGTCTTTGGGGATGTCGACTAGGACCGGGCCCGGCCGGCCGGTGGAAGCGAGGTGGAACGCCTCGTGGACCAGGTTGGGGATGTCATCGGCGTTGGTGACCATGTAGGAGTGTTTGGTGCAGTGCATGGCGAGACCGGTGGTGTAGGCCTCCTGAAATGCATCGCTGCCGATCGCGGTGGTGGCTACCTGGCCGGTGATGGCGACGAGTGGTGTCGAGTCCATCAGCGCGTTTTGCAGCGGCGTGATCAGATTGGTCGCGCCGGGCCCGGAGGTAGCCATCACCACACCTACTCGACCCGTGGCCTGGGCGTAGCCTTCGGCCATGTGCCCGGCGCCCTGCTCATGCCGGGCCGAGACATGCCTTATCGGACTGTCAAGGAGGGGGTCGTAGGCGGGGAGGATGGCACCTCCGGGCACGCCAAATATGATCTCGACTCCTTCGTGCTCGAGGCTGCGAAAGAGGGAGTGGGCTCCGGTGAATTTGGTTGGTTCTGTCATGGGGTTGGGTAACAGAAAACCCTCCTGGTGGGAGGGTTGGGCGCACGCAAGGTTCTTTACGCGCGCTAGACGATAAGGAGTACGTCGGCGGTGGCGGGCAAGTGCTTCATCTGCGGTTCACTAGTAAACAACTTGGTCCACTTCATGTCAAGGTCATCGGCTCGCTCCCCGGCCGCCTGAACCCCCAGTTCTCAACCCCTTGGCCCCCGTCGTCCCGATCCCGGGGGGTTCTGGCGCGGGGTTCTTGACCTCTAGGTCAAGAACTCCGCGCCAAAACGGGTGCCCCGCGCCAAAACGGGTGGTGCCGGGGGTGAACGGGGGTAGAGCGACGCCGTTCTCGCGCGGCGATGCCTTACATTGAGTAGATGCCATCGCTCTACGGCACCGTGGAGATGGGAGGGACCAAGACATCGTGCGCGGTGGGGTCCACTCCCCAGGACCTGACCGACGTGCTGACCTTCCCCACCACCACCCCGGGGGGGACCCTGGCCAGGGTCATCGGCTATATGAGGGATCAAGCCGTCGAAGCGGTGGGGATTGCCTCCTTCGGGCCGGTCGAGCTCCGTGCCGACCACCCCGGCTACGGCCGGATCACCATCACACCCAAGGCTGGCTGGTCGAGGGCTGAGGTCGTCGCCCCGGTGCGGGACGCCCTCGCGGTCCCTGTCGGATTCGACACCGATGTCAACGGAGCGGCCATCGGCGAGGCGAGATGGGGTGCAGGACGCGATCTCGACTCCTTCGTGTACGTCACCGTCGGCACCGGGATCGGTGGAGGAGCGATGGTTGGGGGACACCCGATCCACGGCTTGGGTCACCCGGAGATGGGTCACATGTCGGTCCGGCGCCATGCCAACGACCCTTTCCCCGGCATTTGCTCGATACACGGCGAATGTCTGGAAGGCCTGGCCAGCGGCCCCGCGATCGAGGCCCGTTTCGGCTTGCCGGGAGACCAGCTCACCGAGGCCGACCTCGGACCGGCACTTCGCCTCGAGGCTTTCTATCTCGGCCAGATGATGAGGAACCTGGTGTACACGCTGGCACCCGCGAAGGTCATCATGGGCGGGGGAGTCGCCTCGATGCCAGGTTTGCTCGATGCTGTTTCCGAGGCGTTGGAGGAGGAGTTGGGCGGCTACCCGGGTCTGAAGGAGCATGGTCCCGGATTCGTGGTCCTGCCCGGGTTGGGCCCGCTCTCTGGTCTGGCCGGAGGTCTGGCACTGGCAGAGGCCGCCCGCGGGTGAGGCGGTCGCTACTTGGTCCGGGTGACCTTTCTCAGACCGCGCGGTGACTCGGGGTCCAGTCCTTTGGCCAAGGTCAGGTGATAGGCGAACAGCTGGGCGATGACGATCGCGGGGATCGGGGAGAGCCACTCGTCGACGCCCTGACCGAATCGCAGGTTGTCGGGTGTCAGTTGCTCGACCCGAGGGTCATTGCCGATCACCAACAGAGACGCTCCGGCCTCGCTGCTGCGTCGAAGCACTGCCTCGACGTCCTCCATAGCCGGCCCGCTTGCGGCTATCGCCAACACCGGATAACCCGGTTCGACCACCGCGATAGGTCCGTGCAGGAAGTCCGCGGTGGAGAAGGGCTGAGCTACGACGTAGGTCAACTCCTGCAGCTTGAGTGACCACTCGAAGGCCGTCGCTTGGTTGTAGCCCCGGCCGAGGACCGCGCAGTGCTCCATGGTGGCGAATCTCCCCGCCAGCTGGCGGGCACGGTCCTCTTGCTCCAGCGCCTCCCTGGCCAGAGACGAGAGGTTGGTCAGGTCTGGCTCCGGTCGCTCCATGGCCTCGGAGATCAGGGCGATGACGGCGAGTTGCGCGGTATAGGTCTTGGTGGCCGCGACCGACTTCTCGTCGCCGGCTCCGAGATCGATGACCACGTCGGCGACTTCGGCAAGGGGCGAGCTCGCCTCGTTGGTGATTGCGACTGTAGGTCTGCCCTGGGCTCGACCTTCCCCGAGCACCGAGACGATGTCGGGGGATTCTCCGCTCTGGGAGATGCCCACCACCAGCGCCCCTTCCAGCCGTGGCGGCTGGTCGTAGACCGAGAACAAAGAAGGCGTGGTCAGTCCGACCGAGAGGCGGTTGCGGGTGCCCCAGACGTATTGGGCGTAACGACCGGCGTTGTCAGAAGTCCCCCGACCGGCGATCACCGCATGCGTGCACAGGTTGGCCAGGCCGGCGGCGCGGATAGCG
>DASWKK010000086.1:0-2737 GCA_036396655.1 Acidimicrobiia bacterium | reverse complement strand
CGGGCGAACCCAAGCTCCGGGTGGTCGAGTTGCTCGCTTCGCTCTCACTCGCCACCGACCTCGGCACCGGCCAACCCACTGGTCACGGTCTCAGCACCTCCCTGTTGGCGGTGTCGCTGGCTCGGGAAGTGGGGTGCGGTCCTGACCAGGTGCGATCCGTGCTGCACGTTGCCCTTCTCCGCTTTCTCGGCTGCACCTCCGAAGCCTCGGACACGGCAAGAACGGCCGGAGGCGACGACATGTCGTTCCTTGCCGCGATGGCTCCGGTTTGGATGGGCAGCACTGGAGACGCCGTCCGCGCCCTGGTCGGCGCGATCGGCCAGGACCAATCACTGCCCAGACGGGTGAGGACCGTGGGCTCCGCGCTCGCCGACACCAAGGGTGATGTGCGGGTTATTTCCGCCCACTGTGAGGTGGGAGCGATGCTAGCCCGACGTCTTCGTCTCGGTGAGCCCGTGATCGATGCCCTGGCCCACGCCTACGAACGATGGGATGGCAAAGGGCTCCCCAACGGTCTGTCCGGTGAGGACATCCCGCTCGAAGTGCGAATCGCAGCAGTGGCGCGTGATGTGGACCTTTTCGCCCGACATGGAAGTGACGTGGTCGGTTTGCTGGCGAAACGTCGGGGAAAGGCTTACGACCCGGAGGTGGTGGACGCCTTCGGTCGGCTCGGCTACTCCCACCGGGAAGCGGAATGGCAAGACGTGCTCGCCCTGGAGCCGAAGCCGGTGGAGCATCTCGACGACCTCGATCACGCCCTGAGGGCCCTGGCCGACTTCGTCGACATCAAATCCCCCTGGACCCGTGGCCATTCGCCCAAGGTGGCCGATCTTTCGGTCGGGGCGGCCCAAGAGATGGGTATGGGCACGCTGGAGTGCGCGACGCTACGACGGGCAGCAATGGTTCACGATTTGGGGAGGGTCGGCGTCGAGAACGGGATCTGGGACAAACCGGGCAGGTTGTCCACAGGGCAGTGGGAGAAGGTGCGGCTTCATCCTTATCTGACCGGGCGCATCCTCTCGAGGTGCCACGAGTTGGCCCCTCTGGGGGATCTGGCTTGTAGCCACCACGAACGCATCGACAGGTCTGGCTATCACCGTCAGTTGGGTGGGGAACAGCTTTCGACTCTAGCTCGGATTCTCGCCGCGGCCGATGTCATGGCTGCACTCACCGCAGCCCGGCCTCATCGACCGGCCTTGGCCCTTCAAGAGGCGACCCAAACGATGACGACGGAAGTTGCCGCCGGGCTCCTCGACCGCGATGCGGCAGAAGCCGTAATAGCCGCCAGTGGCAGCAAGGCGCTGATGCCACCCATGAGCAACCCTGGAGGGCTCACCGATCGTGAAGTCGAGGTGCTCCGGTTGATCGCTCGCGGATACACCAATCGCCTGGTGGGAGATGAGCTGTTCATCTCTTCGAAGACGGTGGGCCGCCACGTGGAGAACATCTACGCCAAGATCGGGGTTTCGACCCGGGCCGGAGCCACCATCTATGCCATGGAGCACCGGCTCGTGGGGTGAGCTCGATCGGCCGCGCCCTCCTCTAGTCAGTCGTCGGAGAGAAGACGGGCGAGAGCGGCAATCCCGTCTCGATCACCTGCATCGCCGCCGACCCGGCCCGGGGCGGCCAGGAGGAGGTCGTCGGCGAGCTCGGTGGCTTCTCCCGGGTCGTGGGTGACGAACAAAGTGGGAAGCTGCCTGCGCTGGACGATGTCACGAACCAAGAGCCGGAGACGTCGTCTCACCGTCTGATCCAGGCTGTTGAACGGCTCATCGAGGAGCAGGGCCCGAGGCTCACCTGCCAGTGCCCTGGCCAGGGCGACTCGCTGTGCCTGACCACCTGAGAGCTGATGGGGTCGGCGGTCGGCCCACTCGCCCGCTTCGACCTCGTCGAGCCAGCTCCGAGCGGACCGGCGACGATCGTCCCTGTTGCCGTCACGGACGGCGAGGGCGACATTCTGCAGGACCGTGCGGTGCGGCAGGAGCAGAGATTCCTGAAAAACCATGCCGACACGGCGATCTCGAGGTGATGTCCATTCCCCGGTCGAGGTGTCGACCAGGGTCTCGCCGTTGAGCCGGATCGAGCCGGTCGACGGCCGGTCGATTCCCGCGATGAGCCGGAGGGTCAGACTCTTGCCGGCGCCGGAAGGGCCGAACAGCACCGTGATCCCCCGATCGGCGGCGAACACCGCCCTGAGGTCGAACTCGCCAATCCGGTGAGTGACGTCGACCTCGAGCATCAGCTAATGCTCCGCTCGAGTCTTCGCACCAGCAGAAGCACCATGACCGCTATCCCGAGAAGAACGAATGCGAGCGTCCCGGCCCGGTCATAGTCGAATGCCTGGACCGCGTCGTACACCGCGATCGGCATGGTTTGGGTGCGCCCCGGAATGTTGCCGGCGACCATGACAGTGGTTCCGAAATCGCCTAGCGCTCGAGCGAACCCCAGCGCCACCCCCGCCAGCAAACCTCGCCGGGCAAGTGGCAGTGTGATCTGAGCTGCGACCCGCCATCCCGGAAGACCCATGACCTGGCCGACCGCCTCGTAGCGACGATCGACACTCTCGATGGCAGCCCGAGCGGCTCGGAGGCAGAATGGGAAGGAGGCGACCGAGGCTGCTACCACCGCCCCCTGCCAGGTGAAGACGAGCGGTGAGCCGAACACCGCCTCCCACGCTCGGCCGATCGGGCTGCGTCTGCCCAGCACCACCAGGAGGTAGTAGCCAAGAACTGTCGGC
>DASWKK010000085.1:0-3971 GCA_036396655.1 Acidimicrobiia bacterium | reverse complement strand
TGTTGGGGACCTCATCGTGGACGCTGACCTCCGCGCCCGCCAGATTACGGCATCCGTGGATGTCGACGCCCCTCAAGATAGGGGCGCGCGAGGCCGAGTCTCATGGCTGGTCGGTCAGCTCGCGGACGCGAGGGGTGATCTTGTATTAGAGGCGTACCCGAAGAACGCACGGACGGGCACCTCGGCCACGCTGGCGCAAGCCCGAGAGGATCGTTACGCGCTTCTTGGTGGCCATCACAAAGAGCCTCATCGCTTCAAGGTCACAATGCGCTCAGAAATGGGGATGGGGCGAAAGCCCGGGACCAGGAGCCCCGGGTTCATCGAGTCCATCCTCGACCTCGTCGAGAGCTTCTACGGCGGTGTTGTGCAACAGATCACACCGTGGCAACCACCTGCCCCCAAGCTCAAGCAATCCAAGCCCTCGCCAGAGGTCGATCAGAACGAGCAACGGCTGTCCGATCCCTTCCGATGGGTACAAGAACGCCCTGATGCCGGAGAGGGCACCGAGGCTTTCTGAGCGATCCCCCGGGTGCCAACGGCCGCTACCCGAGGGCGTTTTCAGGCATTGCCGAGTGAGTTCCAGGGTGTGAAGATCGCACACGCGTTCGGCAGAGCTGCGACCATTCTGTCACCAAACAGGAGACCGGGCCTGAGAAGACTCGTGTCGGCCGTCAGCCATCTCGCCGCCGACCTTTCGGTCGTGGGTCCCGTGGGTCAGCCACTGATGCTCAATTTGGAGGGGTCGTCGAGATGACCGGCGAGCGTGTAAAGGCTGTCGAGGGTACGTCCCATCGACATCAAGGCGATGCCAACCGCAACGCCGGCGGCGCCGGCGACGATTATCACGATTCGGATGAGCCAGATCCTGTCGCCGACCGACTCGCTGGTGCGCTCGATGGCGGTCCTCGCCTCCCCGAGGGTTACCCGGTAACTCCCAGTCAGACTGGTGAATCCGTCGAGGCTCTCGGTCAAGCCCTCTATCGAGACGGAGAGGTTGTCGGCCTCCTCGGCAAGACCGGCGGCCGACGGGATCAGCAACCGCAGGGTGGCGCTCTGCGTCCTCAACTGGTCGGGAAGGGCGGCGATGGCCGTTTCGATCCGGCTCAGGGACTCCCCGAACGGCTCGTCCGGGTCGTAGTCCACACCGAACAGCGAGAGGGCGCGCAGGGTCGCGTCCACCGCGTTGGCCGCCTGGATCGCGGCCGGCATCGCGGTGCGGACAGATTCGAGGGTCTCCGGTAGCTCTTGGTCGAGGAAGTCGGCTACACCCTCGATGGCAGAGATCGTGGCGCCGACCGTCGAGGACACGCTGGAGACGCTGGTCGATGCAGATGACAAGCTCTGCGACGTCCCGGCGGCAACGTCGTCGACGGATTCGATGGTCTCGCTGATCGCATCGATCGCCGACTGTGACACCGACACCGACGATCGAAAGTCGCTTGACAGCGAATGGACCAAGAACAGACCGAGGACCAGACCGACCACGCTGAGGAGGGCGGTCGCCAACCCCGCGTACCTAACCACAGTCCCCCGCGCCGGACCTGTGCGGAACAGGGTTAGGGGACTCATGAGCGCCTTTCCTACCCGGAAGCCGCTGAAGAGAAACGGTTTCGCTTCAGCCACGGGGTACCTGGGGGTGATGCATGCCTCCCCCTCGGCGCGTCCTGTAACGACGTCGTCATTGACGAAAGACTACGGCGGTGGCGCCGGGGTGTTCGACCTGGACCTCGATATTGACACCGGCTCGATCGTCGGCTTCATCAGGCCGAGCGGTTCGGGTAAGACGACCACCGTACGGCTGATGACCGGCGTGATGGCTTCCGACTCCGGCAGGGTCGAAGTCCTCGAGGGAGACACCACGCTCAGGCCAGGCGTTTTGTAAGACAAAAGCAGATCGAGGATCCCCCAGTGGGCCCCGTGGGGATCGAACCCACAACCTTCGGGTTAAAAGTGCGTCGGACCCCGTATCCGTCCGTGTCCTCTGGTCGCGTTCTGTTAAGCAGTAAGGGGGTTCTCGGGCCGATGTTGTTCCGCTTCGTGTCCTCGGGTGCGGTCCCGTTTCCTCGACGGCGTTTGCATTCTCGTTTGCTAGTTTCAGATCGTGTGAGGTCGTTTCAGCACGGAAGGGGTCAAATAGGTTGAGGAACGCTCCCACAGGGTTCCTCGGAGCCGTATTGGTCTTGGTGGGTCTTGCACTTTTCATTGTGCCCGTCACAGGTGACAGCGTTCTCGTTAGCGACGTTCCCTAGGCCGCTGCCCGGTCTGCGACGCCACCAAGAGGTCGGTGGACGTCTCGGTGGAGGTCGGCGCGGGCTGAGCCGCTCCCGAGCATTCTCGGCGCTACGGGACGCGAATCCCGAAGTAGATCTCTTCGGAGGACGAGCCGGGCATGGTGACAGCGAGGATGTAGGCACCGCCCGGGAGCGTCATCTCCTCACTCTGCCCTGACGCGAGCTCCAGTTGCCGAACGATGCCGGATTCCGAGGGTTCTCCGGCATCGCGTATCAGGACCTCCACGCCATCGTTGTCGCGACTGACCGAGAGCTGGAATCGGGGAGCCACGGTTGGGAAATCCGCCGGGTCGCCGAGACTCGCCGTGGCCGCTTCGAGCCCGCCGTCCGCGGCCGTTCCTTCCTGGATCCACCCATTCTCTTCGATCCCTGCCGTGGCGGTGAGTGAGAGAGTCAGGCCCCCGTCGTCGGCGGCCACGATGATGACCAGGTCCGCGGCGAGACAGCCGGTGTCATCGAAGGCACATGGCGGGTCCCCAACCTCGAAGGTGGGTGGAGCCTCGAAATCCCAGAGGAACCCGCCATTCTCCAGATCGTCGAACGAGATCTCCTGCGTCGTGAGCTCTTCGGCCCCGTAGAACCCGCTGTCCTCAGGTGAGGGCGGGTCGAAATCCACCCGGTAGCCGGGGCCGGCCGGTAGAGACACCCGGTAGCCCGCATGGAACCGACACCCGTAGTCCAGCTCGGACCACTCCAGCGGCCCGGTCGACGTCTCACCGACGACGTCTCCCGCCGCGTTCGAGAACGTCAGGGCGACGCCCGACAGCTCTTCGGGCAAGGACCCAATGCCGGACGAGTACTCCTCACAGCCGAGGTCGACATTGAAGTCTGTGAAGACCGACCCTTCGACGACCACGGTGTCGGGTGTCGATGTCGAAGATCCCCCGCCTGTCATCTCCTCCGCGTCGCCACACGCCACGGCCATGACAACGGCCAGAGCCAACATCACCAACCGAAACGACTTCGCTGCCATCCGCTTCCTCATTGATGCGGATTTGACGTCTGCCGTGATCAGCCGGTTCCCACCGGTGTCTCGGCGTCTGACTGTCGAAGCGCAGATCCATCGACACCAGCAATCCGGTCAGGTGTCAAGTCGTTGATAGGTGAGAGGTCCTGACGGCCTGTAGGTTCGGATCTGTGGGCCGATGCCACAACATCGACCCATCAACAACAAGGATCGAAGGGATCGAAGGCCAAGCTCGGTCGACTTGCCTACCGCAACTCGAGCGCCTCGCACGCCGTAACGAGGTCCTCGGACAGATCGGCGTCCGAGCACGTCAGACCCGTACCTGACCCGATGATCTCCCAACTCCCTGACACGTCGCGGAGGAACACCTGCTCTGTCTCCTGACAATTGTTGCCTTCGGGGCACGTTGACTGGTCCGGGATCGCTCCCACACGGGCGTAGCCGGCTTGACACTCAAAGATCTCAACCCCGATCAGAATCAGCTCAGGGGCGCGGGGCAGGTCCCGATCCACGACCAGGAGGATTGCATCCTCTGTGCACGCCGCCGCTATCACATCAATGGTCGTGGTTGTCGCGAGGGTTGTAGTGGTTGTGGCCTCGGGCGTCGTCGGCGCTGTCGTCGTGGGTTCTGACAGGGTTGTGGTTGCTTCGGTTGTGCCCGCGCAGGCACCCAGCAGAAGCAGCGCGGCAATGGTGCGCCTCATGTCGGCCCT
>DASWKK010000084.1:0-5991 GCA_036396655.1 Acidimicrobiia bacterium | reverse complement strand
CGCCATCCCTGGCCTCGTGGAGGGGTTGGGATCGTTCCTCATCGACACCTTGGGGTTCGATCTCTCCGAGATCGACTTCCAGGACATAGGCCAGGACATCGTCAAGGCGATTCAGTCGGTGGGTGTCACGGTGGTGGGCGGAATCATCGGGCTGACCTCATCGATCTTCGGGTTCATCTTCTTCGCCACCACCGTGGCCTTGTTCTCCTTCTACATGATCGCCGAGCTTCCAAAGCTGCAGAGGACGGTTCTCTCCTTCATGCCCGAGGGCCAACAGAGGCGGGCGCTGCACATATGGGACGTGGCGGTGGAGAAGATGGGTGGGTACATCTACTCCCGGTTGATCCTCGCCTTCTTCTCCGGGGCGGTCGCATTCGTCTTCCTGCAATTTCTCGAGGTTCGGTTTGCCATCTCTCTGGCTGTGTGGGTGGGGGTGCTCAGCCAGTTCGTGCCGGTGGTGGGGACCTACCTGGCCTCCATCCTGCCGGCGCTGGTGGCGCTCACCTTCAACGACCTCGCCACCGCCATATGGGTGGTGGTGTTCTTCGTCGCGTACCAACAGATCGAGAACTACTTGATCTCCCCACGGATCACCAAACGGACGATGGAGATCCATCCGGCGATCTCGGTTGCGGCCATCATCATCGGGGGAACACTGATGGGTGGCATCGGGGTGATCCTCGCCCTCCCCATGGCCGGGATCATCCAGGCGATCATCTCCGAGTCGAGGAAGAGCTACGACGTGATCCTCGACGCCGACCAGACCCTCTCAGACGGCTGACACATCCCCACTCTCGATAGGCATACTTGCCTCAACGGCTCTAAGGTGTGGTCGATGTCTCTTCGGAGACATCCAAACCCCTAGTTCGGAGGAAAATAAGTGAAAGTAACAAAGCCCTATGGGCTTAAGCTGCTCGCGCTCCTCGCCATATTCGCCATGGTCGTGGCGGCCTGTGACTCCGGTACCGGAGACGAGACCACCACCACCGGCGGCGACGGTGCCACCACCACGACCGGTGCCTCTCCAGGCACCACCGGTGAGGGTGATGGCGATGGAGACGGCGGCACCCTAGAAACCTACACGCTGGGCATCTTCGAGGATGTCACCACGGACAACCCGTGGTCGTATTACGACAGCTCAGGTAGCGACGTCTGGGTCGGCTATGTGCTCGGCCCGACTCTCGGGTTTGCCTACGACATCAACTACCCGGGTCTCGAGATAGTGCCGGACATGGCCGCCGGTGATTTGGAGCCGGTGGTGCAGGAAGGCGACGTCTGGGTCGGCACCATCACTTTGCGTGATGACCTGACCTGGTCTGACGGTGAGCCGATCACCGCCAACGACTATGTGTTCACCTATAACACTGCCCGGGACTTCGGTCTCACCGCCAACTGGCCGGACGCTCTCGATGCCGAGGTGATCGATCCTGAGACCGGAGACAACACCGGAGGCCCCATCACAGCTGTGGAGGCGGTCGATGATTTCACCGTCCAATTCACATTCAGCGAAGCACCCGGTCTCGCCGTTTGGGGTCCGGGTACCGGCCCACCCTTTATGCCGATCCTCCCCGAGCATTTCTGGGGCCCGGTCGTCACAGAGGCCGCCGCAACCGAGAACCCGCGTGACACGCTGATCGCGGCTTCCGGCGTGGGTGCCCCCGCGGCGGGTCCCACCGTCTTCGGTGAGATCCAGGAGGGCAGCTTCGCCGCCACCACGGCCAACACCAGCTACTACGGCACCGGTAAGGAGGTCACCTCTGGCGACTACACCTACACGGTCGGTCCGTATGCCGCCAACTTCAACTACCCGCTCTACGGTGGGCAGGAAGCCGCGGTGCTGGCCCTGGCCAATGGTGAGGTGGACCTGCTGTTGAACCCACTGGGCATGCAGCGTGGTCTTCGTGACCAGGTGGAGGGCAACGAGAATCTGACCTCCACGGTCAACCCGGTCAACGGGTATCGGTTCCTCGCCTTCAACCACTCGAGGGCTCCGATGAGTGACCCCGCTTTCCGCGATGCGCTCACCGCGATGATCAACAAGGAGTACGTGACCGAGAGCCTGCTCCAAGGAGCGGCGTTCCCCCTCTATGTGCTTCTGCCTGAGGGCAACATCGCCTGGTACAACGAGGCAGCCGCCGAAGAGCTGAAGGCAGCCGGGTTCGCCGAGCTGGAGGACGACGTCCGCCGCGCCACGGCGATCCAGATCCTGACCGATGCCGGCTATAGCTGGCCAGAGGGCTCGGCACCAGGCTGGTACGATGCTGAGGATCCGCCCAACTACTCGGCCGAGGCGGCCGAGGGCTTCTCGTTCGCGGCAGCCGCTGAGGACATCATCGGCCCCGACGGCAATGTCATCGAGACGTTGGAGTTGATCCACCCGACAGCCGGTTACGACCCGCTTCGTGCCACCTTCGGTGGTTACATCGCAGGTGTGGCCCGTGAGATCGGCATCCCGGTCTCCTCGCTCCCGACCGACTTCGGCAAGATCATCGACATCGTGTTCGAGTACGACGATGCGGCTGCGGCCTACACGTCGCCTTATGACATGTTCATCCTCGGCTACTCACTGGGTAACCCGGTGTTCCCGACCTTCCACGATTCGTTCTTTGGATCGGCGGGAGACTCCAACAACACCCAGTACAGCAGTGCCGACTTTGACGGATTCGCCGCACAGTTCAACGCTGCCACGACGGTGGAGGAGGCCTACGCGGCGATGTGGGAGATGGAGCGACTCATCGCCACCAACAAGCCACATGTCCCGTTGTTCGACACCGGAATCCTCGAGTTCCACAACAACAGGGTTGAGTTCCCGTTCACGGACACTCTCTCCGGGTTGCAGTTCATCAATGGCGCGCCCGGCATTGTTCAAGCCCGTTAGCAGGTAAGAAACCCGGTCTGGGCCCGCTTCACAGCGGGCCCAGACCCAACCCTCTCGATTTCCGTCTACCCACCACCTAGTATTCCGCGAGCGACCTCACCACGATGATCAAGTTCCTCAGCTTTCGCTTGGTCCAGATGTTCATCCTGTTCGTGGTGTTCCTCTCCATCGTCTGGCTGCTGCTTCAGGCCATGCCCGGAGACATCTCCGACACCCTGATCGGTAGCCCCGAGATCCCACTGGCAACCCGGCTCGAGCTGCGAGCGCGTCTCGGCCTGGATCAGCCTCTCTTCGTCCAGTACTGGACCTACATCACCAACTTCTTCAAGGGGGAGATGGGGGTCAGCTTCAGTCGTTACCCCAAGGATGTGTCCACGGTCCTGTTCGAGGCGCTGCCCCGCACCATCGTCCTCTTCCTCAGCGCCACCGTGCTTGCCTTCTGGATGGGTTTCAAGTCGGGCAAGCTGATCGCTTGGGGTCGTGGAGGCAAGACCGAGCAGGTCTTCATCGTCGGTGGGGTATTTCTCCAGACCGTGTTCTACGCCTGGTTTGCCATCGTCATGCTCTGGGTGTTCGGCTTCTATTTCGGATGGTTCCCGATCGGCCGGTTCATCAGCGTCGCCCTCTGGCAGGGCTCGGGCTTCGATGCCACCGATGTCTTCGAGGAGATGATCCTCTCGGTGTTCATCGTCACCGTGATCTACGGGGTCGTGCGATATTTCATAAGGCGCTACTCACAGAACCTGGTCACCGAGCAGAGAATGCTGCGTGGCACGTTGGCGTTGGCGGTGTCCGGCTTGTTTCTCTACTGGTATCTCGATCCCGCAAGGACCTATGTCGCCGACATCGCCCACCACACCATGCTCCCGGTGATCACCCTCGGTCTGGTCGCATTCGGGGCGACCATGCTCATCACCCGGAGTGCGATGTTGGAGACGCTGGGTGAGGACTACATCCTCACCGCCCGGGCCAAAGGTCTCAGCGATCGGGTGATCCGCGATCGTCACGCCGCCCGCAATGCCATGCTCCCGGTCACCACGTCGTTTGTTCTGGCCCTCTCCTTCGTCATCGGGGGCGGCATCGTCACCGAGACCATCTTCTCCTGGCCCGGCATGGGTCTCCTCTTCCTCCAGGGCATCGGGGTGTCCGATATCCCCCTGGTGGCCGGCGCCCTGGCGATAACCGGGGTCCTCGCGCTCTTCGGGCACCTGATCGCCGACATCCTGTACACGGTCCTCGATCCTCGTATCCGGTTAACCTGAGGTAGCGAATGGCCACCAAAGAGACGATTCGGCTCGAGTCTGAGCACGTTGACGACCAGCTGGACACGACGGTTCTCGAGGAGTTGGTCCGCGGTGAGGAGGTCACGGCGACTCCGCTGTGGAAGATCCGGCTCAGACTCTTTCGGAGGTCGTTCTCTCAAAACTGGGGCCTTTTCAAGGAGTCCAAGATGGGGATGGTGGGCCTGGTCATCATCGCCATCTTCGGGCTGATGGCCGTTGCCCACCCGATACTGATGAACACGGTGTGGGACCCCCTCGTCTATCACCCGGTCACCGGTTATGACTCGGTTGTCACCGAGTACACCATCGTCGAGGACGGGGCAGTGGTCGACCCGCTGACGGAGTTGGAGCTGAGTGAGGCCAGATTCGAGCTCAATCCGAGTGTCAAGGTCGGCGAGCTCGTCCGAATCCCGAGCCAGCCCGCCCCACCGTCGCTGAGCGGCGAGCACCCCCATTTCCTCGGTACCGACCCGTTGGGCCGTGACATCTTCTCCCAGCTCCTCTACGGGTCCCGCGCCGCCTTCCTGCTCGGGTTCGTGGCCGCCCTGACCACGGTGTTCATCGCCACCACGGTGGGCTCGATAGCCGCCTACTACGGCGGGGCCATCGACGGGTTCTTCATGAGGTTTGCCGACTTGATCCTGTTGATGCCCCTCCTCCCGCTGCTCATCGTGCTGAGCGCTGCGGTGAGGATCAACATGGTGATGCTGGGGGTGTTCATCGGGATCTTGAGCGGATTCGGCGCCGAGGCCATCGTCCTCAAGTCCCAGGCGCTGTCGATCCGGGTCAAGTCCTACATCGACGCGGCCCGTGTCGCCGGCGGAGGGGACCGCCACATCATCTTCCGCCACATCGTGCCCAATGTGCTGCCCCTCAGCTTCCTCTACATGATGTTTGGGATCACCGGGGCGATAACCCTCGAGGCAACCCTGTCGTTCTTCGGCTTGCTCAATGTACCGATGTCGTGGGGGATCATGATCAACACCGCATCCACCCAGGGCTATCTGCTCAGCGGCACCAACTACTGGTGGTTGTTGTTCCCAGCCGGTCTGGCCGTCTCATTCCTGGCGTTTGGCTTCTTCATCGTGGGCCGGGGGATGGACGAGGTAATCAACCCCAGGCTGCGCGCCCGGTAGCGGGGAAGGCTCCTTTGGCACTCTCACTGGAGAATCTTCAAACACGTCAGATCGATCCCAACAAGCCGCTGCTCGAGATCGACGACCTGGTGATGCGGTACAAGATCAAGGCAGGCGAGGTCTCCGCGGTCGAGGGCGTCACCTTCACCATCCATCAGGGCGAGGCGGTCGGCCTGGTCGGCGAGTCGGGCTGTGGGAAGACTTCCACCGCCCTCGCCCTGCTCCGACTGCTCCCGGCCAATGCCGAGTACTTCTCTGGTGAGATCCGGCTCAACGGCGTAGACCTCCTCCAGCTCAGCACCGATCAGATGCGGGCCAGGCGTTGGAAGGACATCGCCATGGTCTTCCAAGGGGCGATGAACGCGTGGAATCCCGTCTACCGGATAGGTGACCAGATCCGCGAGGTGCTCGACACCCATTTTCGCGGCGAGCTCGACGTCGACGAGCAGGACCGTCACATGGAGAGCCTGTTCACCGCGGTGGGGCTTCCCACCGAGATGATCAGCCGCTATCCCCACGAGTTCTCCGGTGGGATGCGGCAGAGGGCGGTGATCGCCATGGCACTCGCCTGCAGCCCCGAGCTCATCATCGCCGACGAGCCGACGACGGCCCTCGACGTGATCGTCCAGGACCAGATCCTCAAGGAGCTGAAGCGAATCCAGCGTGATCTCGGGATGTCGATCCTCTACATCTC